>NZ_JAZGQE010000310.1:0-2576 GCF_048593885.1 Yersinia sp. 1252 StPb PI
ATCTAAAACGCAGCAACTCCAACAACCAAATAACCGCCTGGAATTGGTCAAAAAGTTTTACACAACAATAAATCAAACAATGATGCTTTTAATTAAACCAAATTAAGATGCTATTAGTAGCATCTTAATTATAACAATCATTATCGTTTGGTGAATTTTAGAAAAAAATAACATCACCACTCTATTTTATTAAAATCAGCGAGATGTTTTCCATGCTAACAAGTGAATTTTTCAATGATCTGAAGCTAAGCCCAGTATCAAGCATGTTAGCAATACTAATAACGGCTATAGGATTGATCTCACTATTTTTTGTATTGCTTCTTTATTTAACAGACTCTTGTATTGAAAAACATAATAGTAACTATAAAGATATATATCGGATAGAAACATCATTTAATCTACCTAACGGCGATGAAGTGAAGTCAGCACAAGTTCCATTCCCACTTATTTCCGTATTAAGAAATGATAAAGATATCAAAAAGATTGATTACATCGCACGTATTTTCACCAACCTACATATCAATGATAAGACGTATTCAAATATTGATATCTATGCAATTAGCACCGATTTTTTTAACACATTGAATCCCTATCAACAAAAAAATCTCTATCTGGCGCAGAATGAAATTATCATTACCCCAGAGTTTAACCGACAATATCTTCATCTGGATAATCCTCAAGGGCATGTCATAACGTTAGGTGATAAAGGCCAATTTCTTATTAAAGATGTTGTTGAATTTAATCCATCCAGCCGTTTTAAAACGACTGCAGTTATCGCATTCTCTCCTGAAATATTAGATGGCTACCACGATAAAAGACATGATTGGTATGATACCCATGCCTACGCTTTTATCACGATGAAATCTGGGATCAGCCCCACCCCAGAGCAACTAAACTCTCACGTTATTCAGCACGCACCACAGCTTCCAGGAGCCCCTTTTAGCCCAGAAGAATTCATTCAGCTTTCAGCACGTAATATTGCTGATATCCATTATGACAATGCATTGCCTGATGAAATTAGCACTGTAGTTTCAAACTCATACTTAAATATTTTATACGCCTCAGGTGTATTTATTTTTTTTGCTACGACAATGAATTTCTTCAATATTAACAATGTGATAAATACAAAGAAGAGAAACAGTTTCTATATAAAAAAAGCCGTTGGCGCGTCCCGTTACCAGCTAATCACAGAAGCATTTTTTATTGCTACATTCCAAACTGCATTTGTATTGTTAGTTGCTCTTTTTATTTTGATGTCACTCGTGCAATTTTCCGATAGTGCCAGAGAGCTTATCTTTACTCATGGCAGTTATGACTTCTCAACCGCGTTATCTATTACTACGGCGCTAACTTATGCAGCTATTTTACTCGCCCACTACCTCTTTTTGCTGACGCTGACTTTGCCTAATAATACCTATAGCCACAGCATTGCTGCACAATCATCACAGTCACACTATATGACTCGTATTATGTTCTGCATGCAGATAATTATTGCAGGTATCATCATATACCTGTGGGCGGGTATAATGACACAGATGCATTTTATGAAAGATTACAATTTTGGTTATGAAAAAGAAAATGTAATAACATTTATGCTAAGTGACGAATTAAAATCAAAGACCGCAATAAACAATTTACAAGATGAATTAAGGAATGCAGCTGGAGTTAATAGTATCTCGTTAAGTAACTGGCGGCCATTTGACATGTCTCGGCAGAATACTTCTGTATTCCATAGTAATCAGCAAGAAAAAGACAAACTAGCCACAGTTAACATCCTAAAGGTAAATGAGCACTTTATTAATACCTGGGGGGTAAATATTCTGGCGGGGGACAAAAACCCATTATTACCCAGTGATAATAGCAACATTTACCATGCAATTGCCACGAAATCGTTTATGACATTAATGGGACAACAGTCCTATGACCATATACTGAATACTATTTTTTATATTAATGAGAATAACTCGCAACATTCAGTTAGGGTACTGAATGTGATCGATGACTTTTATCTGGCAGATAGAGAGGAGACAGCGCCTCCCTTACTTATTCTCATTCAAAACAATCCCCAACGCTATGGCGCTGTCAAACTTGAAAACATTCAAGACATCGGGAAAATAGAGAAAATATTAAAACGCTATCACGTTAATACTGAGCATATAAAATTAGTCAGCAACTTACACCAAGAATATTTCAGTAATAATATACTTATGTATAATACGATCAACACGGTAACATTATTTACAGTCATATTAGTATTAATAAGCACAATAATAATCAGCACCTCAGAGACCAAACGGCTCGAAAAAACACTAGCAATAATGGAGTCTATTGGCGGATCAATTTATACGCATATTATTTTCTTTATACAGCAGAACATTACACCTATCGTCATAGCAGTAATAATATCACTTCCTCTCGGTTTTATGTTATTGCATAATTGGCTGACACAATATAGTGTAATTAAAGGGTTATCTTATGTATATGCGACAGGTTCATTTATTACTTTTATTTTATGCGTAATTATCGTTATGACTATTACACTTATTTTCAATAGTAATACACTAAATAGTCAGAAG
>NZ_JAZGQE010000311.1:0-2556 GCF_048593885.1 Yersinia sp. 1252 StPb PI
GTTATTAAAGCTTGTACATCTATCTTTTTAACGATTGACCTTAGGAGTCGATAATGAACTACAAGGCTATTCTCTTTAGTGTGTTTTCCCTTGCTGTTTTTCAAACAGCAGCAGCTCAGACTACTATCGAAAACGAAGTTAATGTTTCGTCACCAACGCCGGCCAATTATGATTGTAGCTGGCCTAACATTGTACATCTGGTAACTGGCCGTTTTATTGCAATAGTTAACCGGCATGGTTTTGACAGAAATGCATACATTTTCCGACAAAATAATGGAACAAATATATGTGTTCAATCTGACCCAGTTGCCGCAGGTTTTAATAATGATCGATCTGAGGCGATTAGAAATGCTTTCTTGATGAATTCACAAGTAACTATCAGTACAGGTTCAAACGGAACTGTTGTTAGTTTGCGTGTAGATAATTAGATCCTGTCGCATTAGTGTAGGTAAGTCAGAAAAAGTTGTGCTGCCTGTTTTTAGGCAGCCAACAAATAAAGGAGAGCATGAAAAAGTGTGATCTTACCCAGCAATAGTGGACACGGTATTAAGTGAGTGAACTCTTAACCCAGACGTGACTCATGGCTAAACCATCAGCAACGAAAAACAAACCTCGTAAACAACACACGCCCGCCTTTCGGGACGAAACGCTTAAGCTTGCTCAACGTATTGGCGTGGTCGCAGCCGCACGCGAACTCGGTCTGTATGAATCGCAACTTTATGTCTAGCGTAGCAAACAACAGCAGCAACTGACATCATCCTCGCGTGAAAGCGAACTTGCTGTCGAAAATGTCCGGCTCAAGCACCAACTGGCAGAACGAGATGAAGAGTTGGCCATTCTCCAAAAGGCCGCGACATACTTTGCGAAGCGCCTGAAATGAAGTATATCTTTATCGAAATCATCAGACTGAGTTCAGTGTAAGTATCCCAGCTTTAGGTCCACACACTTTTTGAGATTTCCGGTTTCTGATCCCTTCCCAATATTGATGCCAGGATAAATCAGAGACTCCGGCCTTTTTGCAGACTTCGGATAAACTCCTCCGGCGTCTGATTATTTAAAGATGAATGCGGTCTTTGCTGGTTATATTCCTGCCGCCACTTCTCGATCTTCTCCTGAGCATCTTCCAGTGACAGGAACCAGTACACATTCAAACACTCATCACGCAGGCTACCGTTGAATGACTCGACCGGAGCATTTTCTGTCGGTTTGCCGGGGCGTGAGAAGTCCATTGTCACCTTATTTTCGTATGCCCATCGATCAAGCGCTTTAGAGATAAATTCGCTGCCATTATCAGTTTGCAACCGGCGGGGGATACGCCGATGCAGTTGCTTCAGGCGCTCCATAACAGCCACCACATCATCCCCGCGCAACCCTTTACCCACCTCGATCGCCAGGCATTCACGACTAAAATTATCCACTACAGTTAGGGCGAGTATCCGACGTCCGTTGAACAGATTATCAGCAACAAAATCCATGCTCCAGCACTGATCTAACCTCGCGGCGCAATAGAATATGAATACGCGGGCAACCATAGCGGATCCGCGTCTCCGCAATTTCTCTTATCCGGTGAGTCAGGGCCCTGTCATCACGACAACTACGATAGTGGTATACCGTGCGACTCTACATCATTAAACGGCAACTACGACGCAGGCCGATACGATATGCATCCAGCAGGTAAGTCACCGCTTCACGCTTCTGGATGGGCCTCAGAACTTTTTTCGAATGACGTCCTGAAGCATTTCTTTATCCAGACTGAGGTCCGCCACCAGACACTTGAGCCGTTGGTTTTCGTCCTCAAGCTGCCGCAAACGGCGCAGTTCCGTTACGCCCATCCCGCCAAATTTTTTCTTCCCGTTATAAAAAGTGGCTTCAGAAATACCCATCTTTCTGCACACTTCCTCCACCCGAGTGCCTGTTTCGGCCTGTTTAAGGGCAAATGCTATCTGTTCTTCGGTATAACGGGTCTTTTTCATGGTTGATATGCCTCTCAGTGAGATGAAAGAAAGACCGGATACTTCAGTTTAGGCTGGCACTGTTTTCAGGGTGAAGATCATTCTCAGCCATCAGCCGGTATTCTTCCGGTGTCAGGTTATTCAGGGATTCATGGCTCGCTCACTATTGTATTCATTCAGCCAGCGTTCCGTGATTTCCCGTGCTTCGTTCAGCGTTCTGAATAAGTAAAAATCCAGTATTTCTGTCCGGTACGTCCTGTTAAAACGTTCGATATACGCGTTCTGTGTCGGCTTACCCGGCTTGATAAATTCCAGCATCACACCATGGTCTTCTGCCCATTGTGCCAATGCCAGCGACACCAGTTCTGGTCCAATATCCATCGGCATCTTCAGCATATATCCACGGTTTGCCACTATCCTGTCCAGCACCCGGACGACCCGCTGTGCAGGGATATTAAGGTCAATTTCTTTTGCCAGAGCTTCGCGGTTAAAATGGGCTTGTTGCAAATAATGAGAGTCGGTGATTTTACTCATTGATGGGGGAAATAATTAGGCTAAAACCGTCTCAATGTTAAAGAGCCGATTCATAAAGGCGGATCTTTCC
>NZ_JAZGQE010000312.1:0-2524 GCF_048593885.1 Yersinia sp. 1252 StPb PI
TTTTTAATCTAAGTGCACGATGAGACGCTGCCAAATTGGCATTCATTCTTTTTTCAAAAACGTCCGGGCTAATACCCAACGTCTTCATGTTTTCATTATTATCAGGATTGCGAGGTTCCTCTACAATCGTTTGAGGCGCGGTTGACTTCGTTTTTTCTTCATGCTTATCAATTGTTTTTTCTGGTATAATCGATGTGACGGGTGAGCTAGAGTTGGCTGATGTCAATATTGTCTCTTCCGGTATCGGGATTACCACTATAATCAAAAAAGTAAAAGCAACGACTGCACCAACAATAACCCCACTTGTTTTACTCACCCAGTCTCGACACCCTTTATGGATGAAATATTTTGCTAAAATTTTAGCAATAATCACCCAGATTACGAGCGTTGCTATTAGTATTAATAGTTCTTTCATTTAGGCTCCGTTTACTATTATTTGATTTAAATCTGTTTGCCACGCTGAATATTTAAGATGGATTCTATTTTTAATTAACTCAGAATTAAAATCTGTTTTGCTGTGATATACCGTTCTACAACCAACAGAAATCTACCATAGAACCCCACCCCAGTCATTGAATTACCAGACACTCGCACAAAGTAAGTCGCAGCAGGAGGCGCAATACATAGCTCATTCAAATCAAGTGCTCGCACAATATAATCCTCTGTAAGGCTTGTATAACCCACGAAATTGTCTCGTTAAACAACGGGTAATTGCGATTTAATGAAGCGGAGAGAATGAGTGAAAGTCATCATTCACATCCTATAATTAACTGTATATACACGGCTAATTATAGGATTTTTCTGGCGAAGTGAGGTTTTGATAGTTTTAACTAATGTAGCGCGGCGATTTTTTTGCATAGATGAACGGGCATTTTTGCATAACCTCGCCGCGCTATATTTGCCGATTTTGCATAATGCAAAATAGAACGCTAGTTACTCTGTATGTAAATTCCCTGACTATCTTTATAAACTTCTAATATAGTGCGACGTTCTGCTGCAGGGATGTATTTATAGATAGTTTTAGGTGATACCTCGAGCACCAAAGCCACTTGATGCATGCTTGCGCCATTTGCAAACATGCGTCTAGCTCGCGCAACAACTTCAGTTGTCATTATCCTGCGACGCCCTCCGACTCGGCCCTCAGTCCTAGCAACAGCAAGGCCAGCAAGCGTGCGTTCCACTATTAGCTCGCGTTCCATTTCTGCTAGTGCTGACATGACATGAAAGAAAAACCGGCCCATCGCAGTGCTGGTATCAATGCTATCGGTCAAACTGCGGAAGTGCACACCACGGTTTTTAAGCTCTTCAATCAAACCAATTAGGTGGCGAACGCTACGGCCCAGCCTGTCAAGCTTCCACACAACCAATGTATCCCCTTGCGACATGGTCCGCATTGCACGCTTCAAGCCTGGTCGGTCTGATGATTTACCGCTAATTTTATCTTCAAATATTTGTTCGCAATTTGCACTAATTAGGGCTGCTCTCTGCAACTCAGTATTTTGGTCATTTGTTGAAACTCTGATATAGCCAATAAGCATGTTTTACTCCCCATTAAAAATGATTGGAGTGTGTCACTTTTATGGGAATGGCTAAAGTATCAATAGTCTCGCAAACCTTGGTTTAGGCGACGTCGTACATCTTCCGCAGTTAACTGGGGTTGTTGGCACGTCACGCAATGCAAAAATGAGTGTTACAGCAGCATCGGCAACAGCCACTTTCACGGCAGATGAATTAATTGTTCAATCCGCCTTGGGAGGGTTGCAATACAAACTGAGCGGGTTTAGCAATACAATTAACCTGGCTACGACTGGCGCTGGCGGGATGAATACAGGCACCGCGCCTATCAGTGGGTTTGTGGCTTTATATGCGATTTACAACCCGACAACTCAAGTGTCAGCCTTATTTGCTGTTAACGCGACATCAGTGACCGCGCCAGAGATTTGCGCCGTAGCCATGCCTACTGGATACACAGCTTCGGCATTGTTAACTGTTGTACCCACTGATGCATCATCGCGCTTTAATCCCGTAATAGTCCAGGGGAGACATATATCAATTCAGTACACAGCGATGTACGGAACGACTTCGATAGTAACTAGTTCTCCGATAAATGTAGGGGGGGTAATACCAAGAAACGCAATTAGCATATCGGGCATGATAACAATGTCATCAACTGCTGCCGGTCCAATATCTGCTGATATTAGTGGGGCAGGCGCAATTGGCAATCAACGCATTGCTAATTATATGAATGCAACTGAAAGCAACACTTCAAATTTCAGTGAAGTCCCCATTGTCACACCTGCTACCGTCACACTTGCGGTGAGCAGTACCACCACAACTTTCAGTTGTTATTTTTATGCCNCGGGGTATTCAATATGAAACATGTAAACATAGTTGATGGGATTGTTGTGGCTGAGTTTTCATGCCCGCAAGATAAAAAAGAATGGCCTAATATTGTAGCAGTTGAAGATGATGATCCGCGCTACATTGAGTTCATCGAATTGCCTTATAGCGCGAGATTAGATGA
>NZ_JAZGQE010000313.1:0-2500 GCF_048593885.1 Yersinia sp. 1252 StPb PI
TTCTGCCGGTGATAAAACCTCCTTGGCAGGATGCTGAAGCGGTCCTTTGCGTATCATCTGCACTAACTCAATGCCTGGCAATATCGGCTGCGCTCGTCGAAACAATTTGAACCTCAGCATTGGCCGTATTCGCCATTTGATATTGCGGTGATCCTGCCCCACAAGGTTGTTCAGGTACTTGCTCTGTCTGATGGTCATCCTTTCTTTTTCTGGTTTGTTGGCATTGAGTGTGGTCATGGAGGTTGTGTTGGTACCACTTTTATCGATAGTCACCACCACGGATTCGCCGTGATAACGAATAGCCTTGCGAAAGAAGCGCAATGCAGCTGCGGCATCCCGTTTGGCGGTCAGCAAAAAGTCGATGGTTTGTCCTGCAGTATCCACCTTGCGGTATAGATATTTCCACTGGCCTTTGATTTTGAGGTAGGTTTCATCCATTCACCACCGCCGACCCACTGTGCGCTTGTGTCGGCGAAAAACCTTATCCAGCAGCGGCACCAGGCGGATAACCCAACGATGCAGCGTGGAATGATCAACGGCAATACCGCGCTCTGCCATCATCTCTTCGAGCTTGCGAAGGCTAAGGGCGTAAGCCAGATACCAGCGAACACATTGTGCGATAACATCGACGGGATAATGCAGGCGACGGAAGGCTTTTCTTATTAGATACATGGGCAGGTAACATCAGAAAAAAAACAAAATGTTACCCGACTATGCCTTAATGCGACAGAACCCACCAAGGTCATGACTTTCATAAATCTGGTTATGTCAAGAAATTAGTTTTTTGTGAAAATTCTCCTGATTGATGCAAGCAGAGGATTTCTCCGCCTTTGCGTAGTTATTTGTACCGACTCATTTCTTTCATGCTTCGATTTCGGATTATAAGATATCCACAGCTCTGGGCTTGCATCCCACGGAGTATCAGTTTCAACATTATTTTTGTAGAAATTTATCCTTCCAACCAGCCTTTCCCGGTTTCTGTATGCATAACGCAACTCACTGGCTGTAATAGATTGCCCTCCCATGCCTTCTTTGTTAACAACATTGGATATATCCAGCTCATCAAGAACAAAATGTATTTTATTACCGGCCCCGCTGGCTGCCATTTCAATACCTAGTTTGCTTCCTCGTTTCCAAAGAAGCTTGGGTGCCATTTGTGCTCCCGCCATATGCCACTCATGATATTGGCTCTTTTCCGGAGACTTTCTAACCTCTTTGTATATAGATGCGATGTTAAATTTTGGATTGCTTTCTCCAGCCACGAAATAGTTATCCCATAAAGGATAATCCCTGGCCATTTTTACCAATTCTTTGATGTTGGATGGAGGTGCTAATTTTTTCTCATGTTTTTTGGGTGACTTCATAAAATTTAGTAAAGTGGTTTGGTCTACGCTAAGAAGCGCCTGCCCAGAAACTGTATTGTTATACAAGTCAATAATTGAAGCTGGTGCATCTTTATTATCAGGAAAAAATGGGCGGCCTACCGCAGTTGAGATATAGGCACCTCGAGGCGTAGCCAGCCCATAGACAAGATCACCTTTTTCTTCTCTGAAATTTTCATTTATCGTTGATAATCCCAAAGAATGTATTCCCATATGATTATCGTTCAAGACGGTAGTATTAAATACACTCCCACTTTCAGTGATATGTAGTCCTGAATCATGGTTGATATTTGTATTTTTTCTGACAGGTTTTGTTTTTACTTGATACATAACGCAACTCCACTATGAGAAATACACATTGGTCTTCATTAACTATAGTATTTTAGGTTCTGTCACATTAAGGCGTAGTCAGGTAACATTCTGTTTTTTTCTGATGTTACCTGCCCATGTATCTAATAAGAAAAGCCTTCCGTCGCCTGCATTATCCCGTCGATGTTATCGCACAATGTGTTCGCTGGTATCTGGCTTACGCCCTGAGCCTTCGCAATCTCGAGGAGATGATGGCAGAGCGCGGTATTGCCGTTGACTATTCCACGTTACTCCGTTGGGTTATCCGCCTGGTGCCGCTGCTGGATAAGGTTTTTCGCCGACACAAGCGCACAGTGGGTCGGCGGTGGTGAATGGATGAAACCTACCTCAAAATCAAAGGCCAATGGAAATATCTGTACCGCAAGGTGGATGCTGCAGGTCAAACCATCGGCTTTCTGCTGACCGCCAAACGGGATGCCGCAGCTACATTGCGCTTCTTTTGCAAGGCTATTCGTCATCACGGCGAACCCGAGATGGTCACTATCGATAAAAGTGCTGATAACACTGCAGCTTTGGCCACGCTCAACGCCGACAAACCCGATGAGGAAGCTATTACCGTCAGGTAGAGCAAGTACCTAAACAACCTTGTGGGGCAAGATCACCGCAATATCAAACGGCGAATACGGCCAATGCTGGGGTTCAAATCGTTTCGACGAGCGCAGCCAATATTGGCAGGCATTGAGTTAGTGCAGATGATACGCAAAGGACCGCTTCAGCATCCTGCCAAGGAGGTTTTATCACCGGCAGAA
>NZ_JAZGQE010000314.1:0-2450 GCF_048593885.1 Yersinia sp. 1252 StPb PI
CTATTATTTCCAGCAGAGAATGGCTGCGCGAAGAAACCGCGGAGAAAGTCAGGCTTGCCGATATTAATGATATTAAATCATTTGATGAGAATATTTTTCTCGTACCAAAAATAAATTTATCCGATAAAATTATTGGTGCTATTATTGATATCGGGAGTAATGATGATATTGCAAAAACATTAGATTTAATAAAAATTCTTATCCCGCGTGACTGTTGGTGTGTTTTAGTTGGCGATATTGATTCAATTGGTATCGCCCAACAATTCATTCAACGTGGAATACTATACTTAAATATAAAGTCACAGTTGTCTGAGTTGACGCAACATTTACTCAAAGGCATTCCGATTGAGTCTGAAAGAAAAGCTTTTTTTATCAGTGTATTGGGCTGTAAGGGAGGCANCGGAACCACCCTACTCAGTTATCACTTAGCAACCGCTATCACACAGATAAAGCAATCACCAACCCTATTATTACAGGGCAATAATGGATCTCAGGATCTTGATCTTGTTACAGAAAAAAAGATGGTTACAGAAATAACCGAATATCAAAATAATTTATCTCTTATGTTCGGCAAAGGGAAAGATATAGCTGAAATTGATGGACACAGAGATATAAAACACAATTTTATTGTATTTGATCAACCGATTCATAACGTACCAAAAGAAAAACTCACTGATTATATAGAACACGCTAATTGCATTATCGTATTGCTCGATAATAGTATGATGTCAGTTCGTGTCGCTAAAACGTTTATTGATATTTATGAAAGATTTAAACGAGACAACAGGCAAGCAACCCGACTATTAGTCTGTTTAAATGAAAGCAGACCAATAACAAGAGATATGCTGGATACTTCCGACATTCCGTCATTACTTGGGCGTAAGATAGATATACGAATCCCTTTCATACATAAAACAACGGAATCATTAAGTGATAAAAATTACTTTGGCCGAAAGAAAACCATAATAACCGAATTGGCAAAATACACATTAGGCATAACCATTGATTTATCAAACAAGAGAAAATTATGGTTAAGAAAACTTCTAAAAGGTAAAAGCTAAAAATGAACATATCATTAATCATCCAAGAAAAAATACGAGAAAAAATGCTGGCTAACATTGATATCGATAAAGTAGAACATCTGGTTGATGATTATGACAAACTTTTTGATTTACTTTCACAAACATACGATGATTTATTTAATGACAATCAATATAGATTAAACACTCAGCAGCAAAAAGATATTATTGCAACGATAGCCGATGAGATTACCGGTTTTGGCCCGTTAAGAGAACTGATGGAAGATGAGTCTATTAGCGATATTATGGTCAATGGCCCTGAAAAGATATTTGTTGAACGTTATGGGTTGCTAACCTTAACCAACCGCCGTTTTATTAATAACAATCAACTGACTGATATTGCCAAACGCCTGATGCAAAGAGTCAATCGCCGTATTGATGAAGGTAGACCGTTAGCGGATGCACGCCTAATTGATGGTAGCCGAATCAATGTGGCAATCGGCCCAATCACATTGGATGGCACGGCACTTTCGATTCGAAAATTCAGTACCAACAAACGAAAACTAGAAGATCTGGTTAATATGGGTGCCATGAGCAGTGATATGGCTAATTTCTTGATCATTGCTGCCAGTTGCCGGGTCAATATTATTATCTCTGGTGGCACAGGCTCAGGAAAAACAACACTGCTCAACGCATTATCAAAATATATTTCTGAAAACGAAAGAGTTATCACCTTAGAAGATGCCGCCGAGTTAAATCTTGAACAACCCCATGTAGTTCGAATGGAGACACGGCTCGCCGGGCTAGAGAATACCGGGCAAATAACAATGCGAGATTTAGTGATAAACTCACTACGAATGCGCCCCGATAGGATAATTATCGGGGAGTGCCGTGGCGAGGAAACATTTGAAATGCTTCAGGCAATGAATACCGGCCATAATGGCTCTATGTCCACCTTACATGCTAATTCTCCCCGCGATGCTATTGCCCGACTCGAAAGCATGATCATGATGGGGCCAGTTAATATGCCCATATTTACTATTCGCCGAAATATTGCTTCCGCCATCAATCTTATTGTGCAAGTTTCACGCATGAATGATGGTTCACGAAAAGTACGCCATATAAGTGAAATTATGGGAATGGAAGGGGATAATGTCGTATTACAAAATATATTCTCATTTGAACCGTCCAAAGAGCGTGACGAACAGGGGAAAATTCAAGGCGAATTTATTAATCATGGTTTATTCAGCCGATCCGCTGTGAGGGTGAATGCTGATATATACAGCTTATCAAATGAACTAAGTAGTATTTTCTCCACGGTGAAACAATGATTTACAATATAATACTTTTATCTGGGATTCTATTACTTTTACTCATTAACTTAAAATGGATAAAAATAAAGAAGACCATAAGTAAAAACCCAAAAAAAAC
>NZ_JAZGQE010000315.1:0-2399 GCF_048593885.1 Yersinia sp. 1252 StPb PI
CTTATATATTCTATGTAATTCATAAAGATAAGTCGCATAGTTGGGACTTTTTGAGGAAATGTTCACGGAACCCCAAAATGCGAGATACTAATTAACTGATTGTTATACAGTCACTTTATACGCATTCAACTTTGGTTACGGAATTTTCTGGGATTTCGGCGTAGAAACCCCTCATTGGACCTCAAACCCCTACTGTCTGCATTACAGCGTGTTTTTGCTCGAACCGTGTTTTTTCAGTAGGTCGGCAATGGCTTCGTCTAACAATCGACTTTTTGGAATACGGGTATCTTTAGATAACTCATTGAATGGTTGAACCAATTTGTTATCTAGTGAGGAGGTAAAGCGTGTGCGGTTTTTCAGGAAAGGCTCAGCCATAAGTCACAATCTGTCATCAGAATTCGGCTTTTGAGTGTAAACAGATGCAATATAGTTAATAACTGGTTTAAGATAGTGTCTATATAGGCACTATTTATTGTCTATTAAAATAATAATGCGATATGAACCAACCAACACCAGAGCCGCCTGCTTATCCTTCTCAGGCGGTTTTTTTTGCTCATTTTTAGCGATTGACAGCTTAAGACATCAGGCATAGTATTTTGAAAGTACTGTGTTTATATACAGTTGTTTTTTGTTTTTTGTTTTTTGTTTTTTGTTTTATTTTTAATTATGTCGAAGAGGAAAATACGATGAGTGGTGGAGACGGTATAGGTCATAACAGTGGTGCGCAGAGTACGGGTGGGGTAAATGGTGGGCCGACCGGGCTGGGTGGTGGAGGCAACAAAGGTGGCGGAGTTGGTTCGGGCGAGGGGGCGTTTAAAGTGGCCTCACAGCGGTCAGAAGGCGGTTGGCTAAACAGCTATAATGCTGCAGGTCAGTTGATAGGTTCAACGCGTGAATCAGGTAATGGCAGTGGTAATAGTGGTAACGGTGGCGGATCTGCTAATAATGATGCTGAAAAGGCTAAACTGGCTGCAGCTGAGGCCCAACGTCAGGCGGAAGAGGAGGCAGAGAGAAAACGAAAAGCGGTGGAAGATGCGGCGAAGTGGGATGCGGCCCACCCCATTGAAGTGGCGGAACGGCTGGTGAACGAAGCTCAGCAACGCATTAATCAAGCCCAGCAGGATAAGTCAGCCGCAGAGCAGCGCGCTACGGGTCATGATGTTGCCGCGAATAATCTGCAGAATGAAGTATCACCACTGCTAAAAGAAGCACAGGCACTCAGAGCGGAGTTCGAGAGTCTGGCTAAAGGTGGTGCGTTAGATCCGTCAAACCCCAATCGTGGTCTTTATGCGAGGGCGCTGGGCATAAATGGAGAAGCCTCGCGTAAAAAACAAGCGGCTGATGATAAGCAAGCCGGTGCAGAGCGTGAACGAGCGGCGGCGTCTCAGGCCAGAAACGAAGCTAATACAGTGAGCCAACGGTTAGAACAACTGCGACAGGAGAAGGTAAACGCGGAAGCTCACTTGAATGCGGTTCGTCAAAAAGTGGAGGAGGATAAAAAAGCTCAAGAAGAAAATGACGCGGTGAAAGATGCGGTTAAATTTACTGCGGATTTTTATAAGGAGCTTACAGATAAGTTTGGCGAGCAATCCGGCAAGGTAGCAAAAGAATTAGCGGAAGTGGCCAAGGGAAAAACCATCAAGAATGCTGATGAAGCATTAAAAGCGTTTGAGAAATACAAGGATGTGCTGAATAAGAAATTTAGCGTGAAAGACCGAGAGGCGATAGCGAAGGCGCTGGAGTCGATTGATCGAGAGGTGATGGCGAAGAATTTGGCCAAATTCAGTAAGGCGTTTGGGGTTGTAGGCTCATTTATTGATCTCTCTGATGTTGTTCTTGAACTTAAAAAGGCTATAGAAACTGATAACTGGCGCCCATTCCTTGTGAAGGTTGAATCTCTGGTTGCTGGTAAAGCTGCCACAGGGTTAACAGCCTTTGCTTTCAGTGTAATTATAGGCTTACCTCTGGGTATTATTGGGTTTGCTTTAATCATGGCGGTGGTTGGTGCTTTTATTGATGATTCCTTTGTTGACTCTATTAATACGCAGTTAGGCATTTAATAGATATTAGGCTAATCGGCTAGGTTCTCATCTGGCCGTTTCTTACTAATAAATAGTGAGATGATGCTGATTGGAATGGCAAACACAAAGCAAAACAGCCAAAAAATAGCACGTAACCCATTTTTACCTATATCTTCTTTGAAAAAACCCTTATGCCAAAATTCTTTTTTGGTGAATTTTAACGCTATGGTTTCGATTGTTAATTTTGAAAGAGGGAATAGTGGGCCGCTAATCAGCGAAAACACCAACATAAAAAGTTGTTTATCAGTATGCTGTTTGGTCATCCAGTCATAAATCATAATGGCGACTGGAATCAGCCCCCAAAAAATATTCCTTAAA
>NZ_JAZGQE010000316.1:0-2361 GCF_048593885.1 Yersinia sp. 1252 StPb PI
GGGAACCAAATGATGTAATCGTGGAAATCCATCTCCTCATGTGCAAGGAACGTCAGTGCTCGCTTTGTCGCCAGAAAAGTGATATCGGTTCCAGTATGCTGCGGGAAGACCAGCGCACTGGCAGGTTGTGGTAATACAGAGCTGATATCCATGCCGGGCGGTTGTGCTGGAGTAAAAGTAAAGGTACGTGGCGGCTGGTTGTCGGTGGTAAATGTATAAACACCATTTGACCTATCAAGCTGTGCTTGCCCGACCTTCACCTTAGCAGCAACATTTGCAGCTTGGGTTTTTACCGCATAAACACCGGTCCAATCATCCTTTTGGGCCATCAAAATTCGGACCGGAGAATCTACTTCACCTTGCTGTAGTAACTGCGCGTCAAGGGATAATCCTATGTCCCTGAGAGAGAAACTACCGACTAATGGCGGCTGATTCGTTCCTTCCCTATCATTATCCGAATAGAAGCCCGTACCAATAATGACAGCCATTGGATCGGCCAACGAACTTGTGTCTATGCTGCGAAATCGCTCCGATACCCGCCGTAATGAGGTACCTAAATGATTAGCGACCTGAGGACTTAATGTTATAGCACCCGCACCGCCTGCGGCAAAACTGGGAGAATGTGCGCCCCCTGGCGGATGAGCAGGTAAGGAGAAGGTATTTTGGGGAGTGACAGCCTGCTGTCTGGCGAGGTAGGTTGCCGCCAGCCGCTCACGTTCAACGCGCTGTTGCCATTCAGCTATCTCTATTGCCCGCTGCTCATCCTTAATTCGCCACCGTTCTGTTACTTCGGCATTCCATTGCTCAAACTCAGCACGCTGCTGCGACTCAACGACCTCCTCAGTCCCTGGCTCAGACTTGATACTCTCTCGTACTGTTGCCTCTGCCGCCAGTCGCTCACGTTCAACACGCTGTCTGGCGGGTGCTTTTACAATCCCCCGGGCTTCGGCCTCAACCAGTTGCGCCCTGACTACCTGTATATGCTGAACAGCATTGTTGACTTCATTCTTGGCCCTATTTAACTCATGCTGGGCCTGATTTATATTGTCTCGTGCCGTCGTTAAACGCCGATATATCCGTTCTAATGTCGCAATATTTGTATCACGGGCATGTTGCTCACCCTGACTTTCTGACTGAAAGGTATACAAAAGAGGGTACATGACCATCGGCCCCTTTTGTAAAAAATAGTCTCGCGCAACCGCTGAATTAATCGATATATCCATCTTAATGGTTGTTTTTGAGTATTCAAACCAAGCTATAAGGTATTCCTCCATCGGAAATTTTTCCGGGTTTAAGAATGACTTACCCTCAGCCGTCTCCTTGACTGCATGCAATATTGCCTCTTTTTCAGCCACAGTCTGAATGGCACGTTGTTTTTCAAATAGAGCCTGTTGCACTTGTGGATACTTCGCATCCCATTTTGCCTGTATTCTCCCGTTTTCCTCCTCCACCTGTTTAATCTGCTCTGGCGTCAATACGGTCGTGACCGAGATATAGACAGGGTCAGTATTCGCGTCTGCGGGGAAGTAGACAATCGCGTCATGGCTGTTACTTCCCAGTGGAGAAAATACCGGTGTTACAGGGCTATCCCTCACCTCACTGACACCGGTTGGTTGCGTTGCCGTGGGAGGGGAAGAACTATCAACATGGATGTGGATAGGTGGCATCCCATTGAGTATCTGAGCGGTAAATACCCTCGGGCGATCAGTGAGTTTAGCCTGCACCACCGGCACCGTAATCGGCACATGTTTGGATTTCACTACCGCGATTTTCTGCACGCCATCCTGTACCACATCATGCAGCCGGACATTAGCCACTACTGCTGATTGTGTGGGTAATTGTGCCAATGGCACGCTGGTGATGCGCTCGGCAGGCAGGGTGACGACAGTGCGCCGGGTCACTGACATATCATCTTTCGCGATTTCAGAGGGTGCCAGCAACATACCAACAACCCCGGCGAACCGCCCGACATAAGGCGCCGCGTCCACAGCAAACATCGCCATCCGCGTAAGAGCCAGATCAAGTGCCGCAGCAACTACCTTTGGTTTAAGCAGCGTAAACCCCCATTCACCAGCAACCAGTGATAGGGGAACGGCAACACCGGGGACTATCGCAACTTGCAGCTCTGGCCTTTGTGCCAGATTAGGGGGACTTGGAGGATTGCCGCGATGACGTGCACGGTTATTGCCACCTCGATTACCGCCAGAACGGCTACCGAATTTGCTTGGATTATAGTTGCGAATAGCCCCATAGGGGGTTTGCGATACTCCCCACCCTCTACCTTTATTAGGATTTCCAGCACTAAGCCCTCTCGGCACGCCCTTGACGCCATCAGTTGAGCCACGGCGGCCCTGACCCATG
>NZ_JAZGQE010000317.1:0-2320 GCF_048593885.1 Yersinia sp. 1252 StPb PI
TTGTTTTAAAATGAAAATATTTATTTTAATTAAATCGTGGATGACATCACTATTTATCTTGGTGACTTATGGTTATATCTTCATAACCTTAAAGGAAGGGTGTGAGTGTTACACCATGATACTTGCACAGAATCATGAACTCTATGTGAGATATAAAATGACTGAATCTACTGGAATGAAAAACATCAAAAAACCCTTATTTATATGGATAATCAGCATCCCCATAATTTTAGCTTCTATGTATCTCTGTTTTGGTCAGAAAACATTTATTCTTGCGGCATCTTTCACTGTTATCATATTGATTGGCATGGGAATAATGAAGAAAATATATGCGCAGGCGCTAGTATTGGTCGGTGGTTGCGTACTTCTGCTAATGGCCGCTTTTCTTTTTCCTGATAGTGCCATAACGAACCCCAGTTCCGGTTCAAAAGTCATCGATGTCTTTGTGGAAATAAAAAATGTTTTCAGTAAAAACATTGCCAGTCTAGGACTCATTATCATGGTCATCGCGGGTTTTTCACGTTATATGAATGATATTGGCGCATCTGGAAAATTGGTTGAGATTTGTGTAAAACCTTTGGGGAAATTAAAATCAAGGTACATGCTTCTTGGAGTGTGCTATATAATAATGCAACTTTTAGCATTATTTATATCAAGCCCATCAAGACTGGCTCTCCTCATGATGTCTACCTTATATCCTATTCTTCGCTCTATTGGATGCAGTAAAGCATCTGTGGCCGCTGTTATTGCATCCGGGGTTTGTATTGATTATGGCCCATCGGCAACTGGCAGTATCCTTATTGCTGAAATAACCCACTATGACCTCTTCAGTTTTTTTGTTGAAAAGCAAATCCCCGTTGTATGGATACTCTTTATATTCATCGGTATTATGCATATGTTCGTCCAAGCTTATTGGGATAGAAAAGAAACTATATCATCACAAGATGACAGCTTATTGATGCATCAACAGGTATCGTCTGAAAAAGTTCCCTATTTATTCGCTTTATTACCTGTAATTCCAATGATACTTTTATTTGTATTCTCTAGTTTAGCTGAAGAATGGCTTCCCAAAGCTATGAGATTTAAAATGGATGTGGTTACCGCAATGTTTATCTCATTCTTTATCGCGTTCTTTTGCGATTTTGTTCGTACTTTCAGTATAAAAAAAGCAGCTGATAAAATATCTGGCCTTTTTGACCAAATGGGGCAATCATTTATTATGATTGTTTCAATTTTGCTCTGTGCTCAAGTCCTTGCTCAAGGAATGATAAAAATAGGTTTTATTGAAACATTGTTTAGTTTCATTCCTTCTGGTACTCACACTCATATCCTTGTTGTTCTCTCTTTCAGCATTTTAGTATTTTTTAGCTCTGTAGTCTTGGGCACGGGTTCAACATTTAATGCTTTTGCACCATTAGCCGCTGAAGTATCTAAAGGTGCAGGGATCTCTGTATTCAAGGTTCTTATCCCAATGCATTTTTCAGGTAGCTTGGGGCGCAGTTTCTCTCCCATCGCTGGTGTAACTATTGCTGTCGCAGGATTAGTAGGATTGACTCCATTTGATATAATTAAGCGAAATGCTCTACAACTTGGCAGCGCTTATATTTTGATGTTAATACTCTCTCATTTCTTAATTGTGTGAAAAAATATTTTTTAATTAAACAATGCCTTGGTGTGACTAGACCTCATTCACACCAAAGCATTGACGACTCTATATTAGAGCGGTTCTGAGTATCGGTCAGGTGAGGGTTGATTTTGATGAATATACTCAAGGTAGCGTTGTATATGTGGAGGATTTAGATTTGAAAGCGTAAAAAATGATATATCATCTGACACTTCAGGAATGAAATCTTTAAAAATGACTTGAGGGTCATTGATAGTTGAGGCAGGAAATGAGGGTATCAAACAAATTCCTGAATTAGCCCTTACAAATTCCAATGCTGAAAATGAGTCAGAAACTTCAGCTACAATATTGTACGACACTCCCGATTTATCTAATACCCGATCAAGCTTCGTTCTTGAAATATTTCTTTTGATGAAAATAATCATTCTCTTTTGATTAAGATCCTCAGGAGTAATAATATCTTTGCTAGCCAATTCATCCAATCGATTCATTGCGCAAACTATTTTAGTTCTTCTTAAAGGAAATTCGCTTGCATTTATACTTGCCGTATTTAGGGATGAATCACCAAGAGCAATATCTGCTCGACCCTCATTTAAATTGCTCAGCAATTTTGAAGCAGTAACAATGTCAATTTTTATATTTAAATCAGAGTTTTCTTTTATATATTGAGCTGTCAAAGGCTTAAGAAAACAATAT
>NZ_JAZGQE010000318.1:0-2305 GCF_048593885.1 Yersinia sp. 1252 StPb PI
ATTAAAATTATTTTTGATGAGCACTTTAACCTTGCTGCAAGGATCTGTGGCGAGGCATGTGAAACAACCCCATCCGGCGGGATGCTAGATGGACGTTAAACTTAAGAATCCTGAAGATTATTAACATGACAGAATCTTTTGCTCAACTCTTTGAAGAATCCCTGAAAACAATTGAAACACGTCCGGGCTCTATTGTCCGTGGTGTTGTTGTTTCTATCGATAAAGATATCGTACTGGTTGACGCCGGTCTGAAATCTGAGTCAGCAATTCCAGCAGAACAGTTCAAGAACGCGCAAGGCGAACTGGAAATTCAAGTTGGTGACGAAGTTGACGTTGCTCTGGACGCTGTTGAAGACGGCTTCGGTGAAACTCTGCTGTCCCGTGAAAAAGCTAAGCGTCACGAAGCATGGCTGATGCTGGAAAAAGCTTACGAAGAAGCTGCAACCGTTACTGGTGTGATCAACGGCAAAGTGAAGGGCGGCTTTACAGTCGAACTGAACGGTATCCGTGCGTTCCTGCCTGGTTCACTGGTTGATGTGCGCCCAGTTCGCGATACTCTGCATCTGGAAGGCAAAGAGCTTGAGTTCAAAGTCATCAAGCTTGATCAGAAACGCAACAACGTAGTTGTTTCTCGTCGTGCAGTTATCGAATCTGAGAACAGCGCTGAGCGTGATCAATTGCTGGAAAACCTGCAAGAAGGCATGGAAGTTAAGGGTATCGTTAAGAACCTGACTGACTACGGTGCATTCGTTGATCTGGGTGGCGTTGATGGCTTGCTGCACATTACTGACATGGCTTGGAAACGTGTTAAACACCCAAGCGAAATCGTCAATGTGGGCGACGAAATCACTGTTAAAGTTCTGAAATTCGACCGCGAACGTACTCGTGTATCCCTGGGCTTGAAACAGCTTGGCGAAGATCCATGGGTTGCTATCGCTAAACGTTACCCAGAAAGCACCAAGCTGACTGGTCGTGTAACTAACCTGACTGATTACGGCTGCTTCGTAGAAATCGAAGAAGGCGTTGAAGGTTTGGTACACGTTTCAGAAATGGATTGGACCAACAAAAACATTCACCCGTCTAAAGTTGTTAACGTTGGCGACGTAGTGGAAGTTATGGTTCTGGACATCGATGAAGAACGTCGTCGTATTTCTCTGGGCCTGAAACAGTGCAAATCTAACCCATGGCAGCTGTTTGCAGAAACTCACAACAAAAACGACCGCGTTGAAGGTAAAATCAAGTCTATCACTGACTTCGGTATCTTCATCGGCCTGGACGGCGGCATCGACGGCCTGGTTCACCTGTCTGACATCTCCTGGAACGTTGCAGGCGAAGAAGCAGTTCGTGAATATAAGAAAGGCGACGAAATCGCAGCTGTGGTTCTGCAAGTTGACGCAGAACGTGAGCGCATCTCCCTGGGCGTGAAACAACTGGCAGAAGACCCGTTCAATAACTACCTGTCTGTTAACAAGAAAGGTGCTATTGTTACTGGTAAAGTAACTGCAGTTGACGCTAAAGGTGCTACAGTTGAATTGGCAGGCGGCGTAGAAGGTTATCTGCGTGCTTCCGAAGCAACTCGCGACCGCGTTGAAGATGCGACGCTGGTTCTGAACGTCGGTGATGAAGTTGAAGCCAAATATACTGGCGTTGACCGTAAAAACCGCGTAATCAGCCTGTCTGTTCGTGCTAAAGACGAAGCTGATGAGAAAGATGCTATTGCTACAGTTAACAACAAGCCAGAAGAAGGTAACTTCTCTAGCGCAATGGCAGAAGCGTTCAAAGCTGCAAAAGGCGAGTAATAACGGGGGGCGGTTTTTCCGCCCCTATACGGTAGTTTAGCTGCAAAGCTTGGAGGTAATATGACCAAGTCTGAACTTATTGAAAGACTTGCTGGCCAGCAATCTCATGTACCGGCTAAAGCCGTTGAGGATGCAGTGAAAGAAATGCTTGAACATATGGCTGGAACACTAGCTGAAGGTGAGCGCATTGAGATCCGAGGATTTGGCAGTTTTTCTCTTCACTACCGTGCTCCGCGTGTTGGCCGTAATCCAAAGACTGGTGCTAAAGTTGAATTGGAAGGTAAGTACGTTCCACACTTTAAGCCAGGTAAAGAATTGCGTGATCGCGCTAATATCTACGGCTAAGTTGTTTACAACTTACCGCGTTATTATCTATACCTAAAATCATTGGTGTCATAGCTAATACTGCTGTGACGCTGATTATAAAAGGTATAAACGCTGATAAGAAACGGTGCCTAATGGCACCGTTTTTCTTTCTTTCTAATGTCCCGCGCTAAAATTAGCTG
>NZ_JAZGQE010000319.1:0-2159 GCF_048593885.1 Yersinia sp. 1252 StPb PI
TCAGTTGAAGGTATTGACGACCTCAATGCTCGTCTAAAGGGAATGGGGCAGTTTGCGCGTGAAGGTGTGCAGTTTGTTGGTGATTTGGTGCCTCCGTTGAAAATGGTCGGTGAGATAGGCGGTAAGGCGCTCAGCTTTGGTGCGCTTGGCGCGGTTGGCTATCTTGGCGTCAAAGCCGCTCAGGGATTAAGTGCGGCTGCTGATTCGGCCTATTCGCTTGATGTTGCCGCCAAAAACGCCGGTATGTCAGTTGACAATTTTAGCCGTATTAGCGGTGCGATGCAGATATTGGGGGTGGATAGTGATACTGCCCGCCAATCTGTAGAAGGGTTGTACAAGACGTTTAATGACCCCTTGTGGGCGCGGAATGAAACGACACAGGCGTTGCTTGCTCAAAATGGGATCGTCATTGAACGCCTCAAAGATGGCACGGCAGATGTCTATAAAACGCTGGATAACGTTGCCAAGATATTCCCTAAACTATCGCCTCAGACGCAAAAAACGCTGGCGGATGCCATAGGGTTGAACGCGCCCCTTTTAGCATTAATGCGAGAGGGCGCCAGGTACAAAGAGTTACTGGCCAAATCGGATAGTTTGGGCTTAACGGTTGATCCAAAAGTTAATGCGCAACTGGTTGAATTGAATGCTCAGCTCAAGGAGGCCAGCGCGGCAATTGATGGTTTGATGGTCAAGGGAAAGATATGGGCCGCCAAAAAACTGTTGCCGGATGAATATATGGTCAAGGGAAGTGCTGCGACCCAACTTCATGATATGAGGATGCGCGAGAATGATAGCGGAAACTCGTTTGCACATGGTGATAAACAGAAAGATATTCTTCATCGGGCGCGAGTAGACGATAAATTCAAAGAGACATTATCGTTTAAAGAGAAAGCCTACTTAACGTTTGGATATCCAGATAAGGATTTTACCCAAAAATTAAATGATCAGTACGGTGCGGATTGGGAAGCGCAGGAAAAGAAACGGCTTGAGATAGAGAAGCAAAAAAACGTCGCTCCCGTTAAATCACCCTACATACTCCCCGGCGAAGATCAGCAGCAAGTGAGACTAAAACAGTTAGAGTCACAGTATAACCTCCCTTCAACCTTGCTTGATCGGGTCTACCTGAATGAATCTAACCGAGGTAAAAATCTAATATCACCCAAAGGTGCTGAGGGGCCATTCCAATTTATGCCAGCGACAGGCAGAGACTACGGATTAAATACGCGTGAAGATCGCATGGACTTTAATAAGTCCAGTGAGGCGGCGGCTAAGTATTTGGCCGGCCTACTAAAAGATTTTGATGGTGATGTTAATCAAGCCGTTGCGTCCTATAACTGGGGGCAGGGGAATGTCAAAAAGCATGGGTTGGGAAAAGCCCCTGCTGAAACGCGTAACTATCTCCAGAAGATTATGCCGGGGTTACCCGCTATTCATCCCCAACCAGGCGAGTTAAATACCGGCACCTCTGATATCAACGCGCTACCGCCAACATCCATAAATGCATCCCAGCAAAGTGGGAGAGACATTAATGATATCACCCAAGGTATTGGTGGAGATAAGTCAGAAATTGAAATTACGCTGATTAATGATAAGACAGGTGAACGTCACAAAATAGCTACCCAAAAAGGGGCTAAAATATCAACATCAATGAATTACTCGGGTTAATTTAATTGTATACCTGACATCTTCTAAATGTACTATTAATAGCTTAGTTAAACTGGTTGGAGATTCGATTGAAACATATTTTACTGTTGGCTATGTTCATGTCTTTTCCTTTGTTAGCAGAACCTGTTGAAATAGTGGCGGCTAGAAGTGCTGCGGGCATCTGGGGGCTTGGTTGCAACTATGGTAATTCTTATTTAAAAAGACTTATTAATGGAGAAGATAGAGATGAAGCAATGGCTTCAGAGCTTCATAAGCTGGATGAGAAAATAAAAACAACCATCTCATTTTATGAAAAAGGAAACTCTGTTGATAAAGACGGAAAGGCATTTATTTTAGGGTTATCCAGTAAGTACTCTATCGACGGATTTAAATCGAAAGTTCACGACGCCCCAATTAATTGTGAAGCTTCATCGAGAGTGGTTGAGATAAAAATTCTTAGATCGCTATTGGGTGATGCTGAAGCTAAAAACGAACTATCTGACTGGAATTATTAT
>NZ_JAZGQE010000031.1:0-36795 GCF_048593885.1 Yersinia sp. 1252 StPb PI
CAATGAATACATTTTTAATGTCAATTTTTGTCGATAAAAAAGATGTTGGAAACCAAATGATACATATCCCGAGATTTCAAAATGCAGGCTAGCACAACGAATACACCAGCAAGTTGCAGCATAAGGGGTATAAACAAATGGTTAACTGGTCCCTTTTACACCCTATGATGGCCGGATTTGGCATTCCTCTCTAGTGAAAACCCGCCCATGATTGAGCTACACCCATACGGCGGAGGGCCGGAAATGACTAACAGCGCATTACTGATTATTGATGTTCAACAATCTTTCGAACATAAATCTTTTTGGCAGCAGCAAGATTTACCCGCCTTCTCGGCGGCGCTGAATCAATTAATTACCGGCTGTAAACTGCGAGGAGTGGCACTGGTCGATGTTTTTCATGTCGCCCCAGAAGGGCCTTTCTCACTGGCTTCAGGCTATGTTAAACCAATGTCGCTGGTTTCCCATCAGGCAGATGTTACCGTACAAAAGCGGGTACATAACGCGCTGACTGATTCAGGTCTGGATCAGTGGCTAAAGGAAAGGCAGATAGATCATCTAATTATTGCCGGTATGCGTACTGAACAATGCTGTGAAACCACCGCCCGTGTGGCATCGGATTTAGGTTATCAAGTGACCTTCGTGACTGAAGCTACACTAACCTTCCCAATGACGCAGCCAAATGGTGTGGTATTGAGTAGCGAAGAATTAAAGCTGCGCACAGAAACCGTGTTAGTCGATCGGTTTGCCACCATCCGTACCGTTGCGGAAACACTGGGTGCTCTGGATACTCGGCCGTCAGAGGTGGTTGCAGAAAAAACAGTAAACTGGCAGCCACAGCCTTATTTGCCACGAGATATCACCCCTGCTGGCGTTAAATATCTTAAGCAGTGGCAGTTGAAGCGCTATGTTATTCGTTACTCGCAGGCCCAAGGTGACACACCATATTACGCCCCCGCTTATCAGTTAGTTGGGCAGTGGTTACCAGAAGAAGCAGAAACGGTGAACCGCCCAGGCATTGGTTTTGTGATTGAGCATCAGGGGAAAACACTGAATTACCTGATTGTCGGATGGTGGGACAATGAGAATGAATTGCGCGTGAAAGTCTGGGTACAAGAGCAGGGAGTGTGGCGTGCGGCACGGGATGAATCGTTCTGTGTATGGGATTTGCAGGTTATGGCCTTTGAACGCGATGCTTTTGTTGCTACTTTGCTACAGCACACCCCGGATATTCCGGCTTATCTGAACCGTTATCTGACGGTAACTGTGGATTAACCATGCAACGAAATGTCTATTTCCTATTGCTTCCCGGCGTGCTGTCGCTGGATTTAACTGGCCCGGCCGAAACCTTACGGCTGGCAGGGTCATTTAATCTCTTCTATATCAGTCCATTGCCGCAAGTGACGGCTTCCACCGACATGGTGCTCGGCCAGTTACAACCACTACCTGACAGCTTGCCGGAGGGCAGTTTACTGGTCGTGCCTGGGGTGAGCGACTCACGCCACTACTTTGCAACCGAAACGGCCGCAGTGGCCCGTCACTGGTTACAACAGCAAAAAATAGCCATTACACAGCAAAAAACAATCTTGGTTTGTGTCTGCTCCGGTGCATTACTGGCGGCACAAGCGGGGCTACTGGACGGCTACCAATGCACCACTCATCACAATGTACTTGAGCGATTACGTCAGCAGGCACCCGCCGCACAAACCAAAGAAAACCGTATCTTTGTTGAAGACCGTGGCGTGTATACCAGCGCCGGAATTACGGCGGGTATTGATCTCTCTTTGCATCTGATTAGCCGCTATTGCAGCCCACAAACTGCATTAGAAGTCGCACGGGAAATGGTGGTTTATTTTCGACGGTCTGGCGATGACCCGCAGCTTTCCCCCTGGTTACGTTACCGCAATCACCTGCATCCCGCCGTACACCGTGCGCAGGATGTGATGTCGGCAGAACCGGAAGCCGAATGGTCACTGCTTCAGGTCGCGCAGAAAGCACATGTCAGTAGCCGCCATTTAACACGGTTATTCCGCGAACATGTCGGGATCAGTGTGCGTGAATTTCACGAACAATTGCGAGTCGCAGTGGCCGAAGTTCGCCTGCAAGAAGGGTTTAATCTGGAGAAAGCCGCACTGGCTGCCGGGTTCTCCTCCGGCCGCCAGCTTCGGCGCGCACAACAGCGTGGGCAGGTCGTGGTTAACTGACCAGACGCCGCCGGTCAATACGCTGTAATCCCATGGATAGCAAAGTGCTCAGGGCGAGAGCCAGTGCGAAAACATAGAAAATATCCAGTATCGGATAACCCGTAAAATCGTAATGATGGGTGCGAATAAAGTGAATAATGAGCGCGTGGAAGCCGTAAATCGCCAATGAATGCCCGGCGAGCCAGCTTAGCCAGCCAATTTGCTGGTTCATGCAGTTTTTAAACCACACCAGCAGTGATACCGCCGCAACGAACACCAGCGGGCCACAATACATATAGAAAGTATCCGCAAAACTGCCATTAATCCGCGTCTGCTTTTCAGTTGAGATGGCAATAAATATTACGCTGGTGATAAACAGCAATGCCGCCCCCCAACTGATCCCCCTGCCTTTGGTTTCCAACATACCAATTGCCCGCCCCAACAGCGCGTACAGCAAGTAATAGAAAGTATCACCGTAGATATAGAGGTTGATTGGCAATAAATGGAAACCGCCAATCGAATACTTGCTGGCTTGGGGATTGGCTAGCACTGCCAGCAGTAAAATCACCACCGCCAGATAGCGGCCTGACACCGGTTTGACATTAATCAGTGGTGATACCAGATAAACCACGATAATGGCGTAGAAAAACCACAGATGATAAAACACCGGTTTTTGCAGGATATTCTGTAGTGAGGCCCAACCGTTGATCGGCGTCAGGATCGAAATATAAATCAGGGCAATCACACTGTAGAACAGCAGGCATAGCCCGATTCGGGTGAAGTGCTTTTGCTGTGCACTTTTTTCACCAAAAAACAGATAACCAGAGATCATAAAGAACAGGGGCACGCAGGCACGAGAAGCAGAATTGAGCAGATTGGCAATATCCCAGTTAGCCTCACCCACCTGAGCACCACTGGTGACGTAATAGGTTGTGGCATGGATCATGACCACCATAATGCAGGCCACCGCCCGCAAATTATCAATCCAGCCAATCTTATTGGTCATGCATACTCTCTATCACCTGTCAGCATACTAAAAGCGTTGATCTATTTACGGCATCAATAATCAGGTTGCAAACAATAACGTAAATTCGATTTATACCCAAAGTAAATGAAACGGCATCAAGGATAAGATTCATTAATCCCAATGAGCTTACACAGTCAAGTGATTCGGGTGAATGAACGCCGCTAACAATGCTGTAGCGTCAAGGACGAAGGGTAATTGTTGCTATAACGTTATATTGACGGCAAAATAACCGACCTGACGCGCTTTGAATGCACACCCTGCCTGAGCCGTATCCTTTTTTACGTTTATTATTAATAGCTTAATTTATGCAAACTTCATTTTCACCCGCGACACGTTTAGGTCGACGGGCGCTTTTATTCCCTCTTTGTTTAGTATTGTTCGAATTTGCCGCTTATATCGCTAACGATATGATCCAGCCAGGTATGCTCGCCGTAGTGGCTGATTTTAATGCCAGTATTGAGTGGGTTCCGACCTCTATGACTGCCTATCTGGCTGGCGGGATGTTCTTGCAATGGTTGCTTGGGCCGTTGTCAGACCGCCGTGGACGCCGCCCGGTAATGTTGTTCGGTGTCGCATTCTTTGTGGTGACATGCCTTGCCATCTTGCTGGTCAATAGTATCGAACAGTTCATCGCCATGCGCTTCCTGCAAGGGATCGGCTTATGCTTTATTGGTGCCGTCGGTTACGCCACTATTCAGGAATCATTTGAAGAAGCGGTTTGTATTAAAATTACCGCGTTAATGGCCAATGTCGCCTTGATTGCCCCATTACTCGGCCCTCTGGCGGGGGCAGCCTTGATTCATGTCGCTCCGTGGCAGGCAATGTTTGTGCTGTTTGCCGTGCTGGGGGCCATTTCATTTGTGGGCTTATGGCGCGCCATGCCGGAAACCGCCGCTCTGAAAGGGGAGAAACTGTCAGTGGCAGCGATGTGGCATGACTATAAGCTGGTGCTCGCCAACCGCCGTTTCATGTGTGGTTCCCTGGCGTTAGGCTTTGCCAGCCTGCCATTGCTGGCGTGGATTGCGCAATCACCCGTCATTTTGATCAGCGGTGAGCAGCTATCCACTGTTGAATATGGTGTTTTGCAGGTGCCAATTTTCGGCGCACTGATTATTGGTAATCTGACACTGGCGAGATTGAGCGGCAAAACCAGTATTCCACGTCTTATCCGCTACGGTGCCGGTCCGATGATTATTGGCTTGCTGATTGCCGCAGGCTCAACGCTCTATTCATCCCATGCTTATCTGTGGATGACGGCAGGACTGAGCCTGTATGCCTTTGGTATTGGCTTGGCTAATGCCGGTTTGGTGCGGTTGACACTGTTCGCCAGTGATATCAGTAAAGGTACGGTATCTGCCGCCATGGGGATGATCAGTATGATGGTCTTCACCTTCGGCATTGAGTTTGCCAAAGTCGCTTACTTGTGGGGCAACAGCGGTATCTTTAACCTGTTCAATCTGATCAGTGGCTTGCTGTGGCTGGGCTTGGTGATGATATTTATTCGCCGTCAGCCGGAGGCGGTTACTGCGGAGTAGTTTATTAAGCGCTGGGGGAATAGACCCTCCAGCGAATTTATAGCCTAAAATCAGTGTGTAATTGCGCCCAATGATTTCGTAATACTTGCTTATGAGCCTCATTCATGGGCAAAGAGGCCAACATTTCAGGCCATGTTTGACGCGCAATAATAATCGCATCGTCTAAATGGGCCTTAATAGCCGGGTAAGGTGCACTTATCCGCTCACACCATTTTTTGAACGTAGCAAAATTAGCGACATACCAGCGTTTTTCTTTTGCCATTCTTAAGGCAAGCTCAGTCTCGTCCTCCATATAAACTTTAGTACAAACAATATCATAGGCTGGCGAAAGTCTTGCGTGCCGGCCATCAGAATAAATGACAGTCCAGTTTTTCAGATGTGCATCACCATTAGCCAACATAATATTAGCCAGTAACCGACGCGCCATCTGTTGTAGGTCCGCTAAACCACCAGCATTGTTATATAAAACAGCCGCTATTTGCTCGTAATTCTTATCTTCGTATTTTTTGCTGGGATATAGGTTAAAAACCTGTGCGAAATCTTCGGTATGTATCCGCGCCCGCCCTTGCACGGTACGATCAAAACGACGGATAAGATAAACATGTTCACCGGGTGGTAATTGAATATCGGGCAAATTCTCGATTTTATCTAATGAGACTAAATCAATGTCGGGTATATCCACACCAATAGCTTGAGCTAATCGCATCACAGAATATTCATTCTCAGGGACATTTTTATGCACAGTTGAAGGTGTTTTAACAATCCAGTTATCCTCACCCACTGCGGAGGTTATTAGGAACCGCCCATCCTGGTGACTAGATGAGAATTTCATCTGTACGCCAGCCAACGAAAACTTATCAGCAATGTTATTCGTATCTATTTGTATTGATTCTATTTTATCATATGCGGAAAGCGCCCATATGGGGATCTCTCCCTTCATCAATGGGCGGGTTATCAATGCACCAGCGAGATTACCGCCAGCTCGCGCCAACAACGGAAATTCATTATCCTCATGAATTTTTAATTGCCCAACCATCATCTGCCGCAACGCCCCTTCAGGTAATAAGTTCGACAGTACCGGAGGTAGCTTTTGTTTATTAATCTGCGTCCTTTGCAGGTAACCGTGATCAATCTGCTGAGTTAAGGTAAAGGTCGGTCGCTGTGTATCCGGCATCGCGATATAATCAGGATCGAACGATAGAGCATTCCGACCGCCGGTATAGTGCACCACAACACCCACACGGATTTCCCCCAGATAAAGCGCCAGCCCTTCGACACTCTCAAGCTGTTGCGACATCGGCTAGTCCTCCAGATCTTTATATTTCTGTGTCCAGGGATCATCATTGAGCGTGATATCTTCCTTATTGACCACGCGTTCTGTCCCCATAGTCAAACGTATATCCTGCGCCTGTTCCCGGGTGAGCAGCAGCATTTCCAGATCGAAACCGGCCAATATCCGCAGAAAAGTAGAAAGGTGAATATCCCCCCCTTTCTCAAACTTGGAAACTTGCTGTTGCGTCATGCCATTGATAAGACGCATATCAGACTGTGTAAATTGTTTCTGTTGGCGAATTTCTTTTATCTGCTCGGCCACATCTAACAGCGATTTCATATCATCCCCCAGTTACATGTCTTTTGATGTATCTATAGCCTAGCACATCTTAAACAATGTATTTTATGGATTAAACATCGAATATGATGTAAAAAATCAAATTACACCTTATGAGATGTAATTTGACCACGTCACATCACTTTAGATGTATTTTAACCGAATTACACATTAGGAGGTGTATTAAGAAATAGCCCACTGTCACGCAACAAATGGTCGTTACCTCGGCGGCGAGTAAACCCACTGCGGTCAAAGAATTCAAGGATTTGAATCGCCAGTTTGCGGCCAACACCCAGTCTATCGCGGAAATCTGAGGCACAGGCGCTGCCCTGGCTGGCATCCAGCTCACGTACCAAATCAGCGAATTGCTCAATACGCTGGCTGCGATAGTAGCGATCAGGAACAATTGCTGTGATATAGCCCAGTTGTGCCGCTTTGCGCAATAGTGTGCGCATCTCACTTTCTTCAATCTGCATCGGTGCCGCCAAATCGCGCACCCACCAAGGGTCATCGGCAAAATAGGATGCGACCTGCTGCCACTGAACCTGCTCCTCGGCAGTAAATGCCAGGCCATGAGCTGGCAGATGTAGCCAGCCACGGGTATTCTTTAGCGCCCCTTCAGCCAGCAGATCATCAATCAAACGGAATACCAGCCCTTCATCCAGCGTTGGCAACGCCATACGCCGCAACCGCGCCCGCCCTAATCCTAACTGATCACCATGCTGTTGGTGATACAGGCACAGGACATGTAATAAGGTTTGTTGCGCTTGCTGAGCATGAGGGCGCGAGAGTGCAATATCACCGGCGACAACACTATCGGTCTGTGCCAGTAAGTCCGCCATATCGCGTTCAGTTAGCTGGCGCGCCCAACTGAAGTCATCTAAAGAAACCGGCCCTTGAGCCAGATGTAAATCCAGCACTTCACGGTCGGAGGTTGCCTGGGCCAGCGCAGTTAACCAAGATAAATACGCCGGTTGCCGTTTGCCGCGTTTAGGGGCGGTGAGATGAATCACCCGTGCACCGCCCAAGGTCTTCTTCGCCGCAATGTCACGCAAAATAAGACGATCGTTTTCAGCCAGAGATAGCGGATTATCCAACAACAGTTCAGCAAGTATCGGCTGGGGGTTCTCGTCGGTAGGTTGTGGATTGGTCAGCAGCGAAAAACGCCCAGTAATATGGCTGGCGGCATGATGCAAATGTAAAGGTTGCCAATGTTGGATCGGTGTATCAGCATCCACAATGACAAGTACCCGCTCCGTGGCCTGCGGCGGCTGTTGCGTTAATAGCCAGTCACCGCGTTTGATCTGTTGTTTGCTGATATCGCCACTGATATTCAGAGCGATACGCTGGCCAGCTTGCGCCTGTGATGTATTTTGATTTTGGGCATGGATACCACGCACCCGCACCGGACAGTCGCCGCCGGTGAGCCATAAGGTATCACCGAGTTCCACCTGACCTGCCAACGCCGTGCCCGTTACCACCAAGCCAGCCCCTTTCACACTGAATGCGCGATCGATAGCCAGACGAAAGCGCCGCTGTAACCGGCTGTGCTGTGCATTTTGTTGGTGGTATTGCGCCAGATGTTCACGTAATTCGTTAATGCCACGCTCGGTCGCCGCCGCTGTCACGAACAAAGTGACTTGCTCTGCTTGCCAGCCCTGAGCCACCAGCTCTGCCAGTACCTGCTGGCGAGCCTGTTCGATACGCTCATCATCAACCCGATCAGCTTTGGTCAGTGCCACGGTCAACGTGGGGCGACCACTGAGGCGCAAAATCGCCAGATGCTCGCGGGTTTGTGCCATGACACCATCATCACAGGCTACCACCAGCAAAGCATGGTCAATGCCGCCCACGCCCGCCAACATATTGGCTAAAAACTTCTCATGGCCGGGGACATCGATAAACCCCATAACGCTGCCATCGGACTGTGGCCAATAGGCATAACCCAGATCAATGGTCATGCCGCGCTGTTTTTCTTCCGGCAGGCGATCCGCATTCACCCCGGTGATGGCCTGTAAAAGTGTCGTTTTGCCATGATCGACATGGCCTGCTGTTGCAATAATCATCGAGCCAATTCCCTGAGCAACGCCGCCTCATCCTCCAGGCAACGCAAATCGAGCCACAAACGCCCATCAGCCACGCGGCCAATAACCGGCTTAGCCAAACCGCGCCAACGCGCTGTTAGGGCTTCCAGAGCACTTCCGCGCCCCTCTTTTGGTGCGAACGTTACCGCCCAACTGGCCAGACGGTCTACCGGTAGCGAACCGCTACCGATCTGCGACCAGCAAGGTTCTGCCGCCAGCGTGAAATCGGTGCCATAACGAGCGGTTAGGGCACCCAATACCCGTTGTGCACTCTCGGCGATAACCTGTGTTGGGCGGGTGAGTAACCTCATGGTTGGCAGCAACTCAGTCAACCGGTCTGGCTGCTGATAGAGACGCAAGGTGGCGTCCAGTGCGGCCAGCGTCATTTTATCGGCGCGTAGCACCCGCTTAAGTGGGTGCTGCTGTAGCTGCTCAATCCACTGTTTTTTGCCAAGAATAATCCCGGCCTGTGGGCCACCCAGCAGTTTATCGCCCGAAAAAGTAACTAAATCGATACCCGCTGCAATCAATTGCTGTGGCATTGGTTCTGCTGGCAGACCATAACGGGTCATATCCACCAACGAACCGCTGCCCAGATCGGTGGCGGTCGGGATGGAGAATTCATGGCCTAATGTTGCGAGTTGCGCTTCGGCAACCGAGGCGGTGAAACCTTCAATACTGTAATTGCTGGTATGCACTTTCATCAGCAGGCCAGTGTGTTCATTTATGGCTTGGCGGTAATCTTTAAGGTGCGTGCGATTAGTGGTACCGACTTCGACCAATTCACACCCCGCCTGTCGCATCACATCCGGGATACGAAAAGCACCACCAATCTCCACCAGCTCACCGCGAGAAACCACTACCTGTTTCCCCGCCGCCATTACCGTCAGCATGAGAAACACCGCAGCAGCATTGTTATTCACGATACAAGCATCTTCCGCACCGGTCAGCTCGCACAGCAAATCGGCGATAGCCCGGTCACGATGGCCACGCCCGGCACCACTCAGAGAGTATTCCAGTGTTACCGCGCCACGCATCGCATCATTCACCGCAGCAATAGCTGATTCAGCCAATGGGGCACGGCCCAAGTTGGTATGCAATACGGTACCGGAAAGGTTAAAGACGGGTTTTAACGCGGATTGGCGGCTATGTAAACGCTGCTTTAATGCTGTTGGCCAGTCACTGCACCAATCAGCCAGTGAATGAAATTGGCGGATATATTCACGAGCCTCAACCTGCATTTGACGCAAAATATCGGTCAATAAAACAGGGCCATATTCAGCCACTAAAGGGGCAACATCTGGCTCGCGTAGCAGGCGATCTATTGCGGGTAACTGACTGTATAACTGATGGGGTTCTGCGCTCATACTCACTCAGGTAATAAGGTCGAAAGAGCGCCATAATAATGGTACGGCGCTCGGTCTGAGTAATTAGTGTAGCGCGATAGAATCAACCACGCCATTCACTAACGTTTGGTGTTGCTTGGTTTTTTCAGCGGCAGAGACCATCTGAATAAATACCACTTTCTTATCTAACACAGTAAAGATTGTAGTCGCTACCATCGGCGAATTTTGTATTTTTTGCTTGGTATCAAACAGGCGGAACTTATGGCCATCAACGGTGATGTCTTTTTGTCCGGTTTGTTTAATATTCTGGTACTGAGCACTGAACCCCTGCAATAACCCTTTGTTTAACGCATCAAGGGACAAATCACTGGTATCAAGCAATTCGACGCCCGGCGGGTTAGTCACCGCAGTGACGGCCATTTGTTTACCGGCAGCATCAATCAATAACAACGTTTGATTTTGCTCATTGTTCACGTCACCCGCCAATTTAGTTTGGTCAACAAATGATGTTGGTAATACAAAGGTAACCTTACCATCAAATAGACTAACCTGCTGCTGGTCAGCGGAAAGTTTAGCGGCTGGCGTGGTTGCTGCTGGCGGAGTTACTGCGGGTGTAGAGGCTACCGGAGCGGGCGCGGGTGTTGTAGCAGGGGTCGATGCAGGGGCGGCATTGTTGGTGCTTTCCTTGCTCTCCTTACTGTTATCACACGCGGCCAGACCACCTACCAACACCATCACTACCGTCAGTTTTGCGACTATCTTCAACATACAATAAATATCCTTATTTAAGTTAGCGTATCGCTCGGATGATGGAGTAGCGCCTGCCGATAAAACCAACAGTAGTTACAATGGTCATCACATGTGAGCGCGACCATTGTATAATAACCATACAAACTATACTTCTATTTTGTGGCCCGGAAACCTATTCCCCTGGAAACAAGAATGGATTGATACTGCTGCGGGCGAATCCTTCACCTTCCATTTTGGCATCAAGGATAAGCGAGGCCAGATCATCAGCGACCGCTTCAACTTGTGGGTCTTTTTCCTGATAGAGAATTTTCAGGTAAGTGCCGCAATCACCACAACTTTCCGCTTTTACTGCCGCCAGTTCACTGTCCAGTGACCAGTAATTCAAATCACGGGTCTGTTCGCAGTTACTGCATTTGATTCGGACCACATGCCACTCGCTTTCACACAAGTTGCAGTGCAGATAACGTAAACCGTTTTGCGTACCGATATGCACCACGCTGGAGACCGGAATACTGCCGCAGACTGGGCAGAACTGGCGATGTTCACCATATTCAGCTCGCGCCTTACCGGGGATCTGGCTGGCCATCTGCGCCCAATACAATGATAAAGCCGCCCAGATGAATGGCGCTTTTTCACTGCCGATTTGGGCAAACTCACGATTTAACAGCGCATCAGCATACAGTTCCAGCTCATGTACCGACGCCTTATCCAGATTATCCAATACTGCCACAATATGATCAGGGGCATCAGGGCGTAGTTCAGCAATCAGTGCTGACAGGAGCTTGCGCCAATGTTCAGTGCGAGGAAAAACACTCAGATCCAGAGGTGGTTTACCGCTGGCAGCGGATTGCTCCAACTCAGCCTGCATATCCAACACCAGCGGATGGTCATGCAGCGCTTTTTGCTGCGCTTGGGTAATTTTAGCCGCAAAATCCAGATAATCGGACAACGGGTTATCCAGCGCAAGTTGCTGTAAACGTTCAGTCCGCCGGGTATACAGGCTTTTTAAATTCGCGAAAAGTAACGGCGGGATATTCCCCGCCGTGGTGCCTTTTTCGCTTTGTTTTCCTAGTTGATCTTTAGGGACAATGCGAATACTCATCAGGGTTTCTCTTCCTGTTTTTTCTGACGCTGACTTTTGGCGTTAACCTCACGGTACCAGCGCGGATGGTGCTTTTTCGCCCACGCCGCCGGTACCCAGCCTTCTACCATCGCGGTAATGGTGCCCTTCACCCACAGGGCAGCATAAACGTGCACCATAATCACGATAATTAACCCGACCGCCGCCAGCGAATGCACCAGCAGTGCCAGGCGAATCAGCGGGATCGGGAAGGAAGGCGCAAAGTAAGGCCGCCAGATAACAACACCACTGGCCAACAACAACACCAGACTGATAATAGCAGCCCAGAATACGCACTTCTGACCGAAATTATAGCGTCCCGTGTCGCCGACTTCCTCATTCATGGCGATTTTATGGATATTTTTAGCCCATTCCAGGTCTTCCTTATTGATCAGGTTATGTTTCCAGTAACGGAAAAACATGATCAGGAAGGCGGCGAACATAATCACCCCGGCAAAGGGGTGAAGGATGCGTGCCAACTGCGGCGTACCAAAAATATTCATCAGCCAGTTAAATGACGGGAAGAAGAACCCCAAACCACTGATAGCGGCCAGTATAAAGCAGAAGGCCACTATCCAGTGGTTGATGCGCTCCGGCGCGCTGTAGCGCTGGATGCGTTTTTCTTTTTTCATTTGGGCGTCTCCCCGTCGTCTGAGTGCTCAGCGGTGGTCTGCTCCGGTGGCGGCAATGACGTGTCAGCAGGTGTTGAATCCGGCTTATCGTCTTCGTCCTCCTCTTCTTCAACCCGGTTCGGGCCGACACCCACATAATGGAAGATACTGGCCGCAAAGGTTGCAGCGAAGCCCACCGCTGCCAGTGGTTTCCAGATCCCCTTCCAGAAGGTGACTGTCGGACTGATGGTCGGGTTCTCCGGCAGACCATGATAGAGCTGCGGTTTATCCGCATGATGCAGTACATACATCACATGGGTGCCCCCCACGCCAGCGGGGTCATATAACCCTGCGTTATCAAAGCCACGAGTTTTCAACTCAGCAACCCGGCCCGCAGCGACTTCTTTCATCGACTCTTTGGTGCCAAAGTGAATCGCTCCGGTCGGGCAGGTTTTCACACAGGCAGGTTCCTGGCCAACACCAACGCGATCGACGCACAGGGTACATTTATACACCCGGTTGTCATCTTTGTTCATGCGCGGCACATCGAACGGGCAACCGGCAATGCAGTAACCACAGCCGATACAGTGTTCTGACTGGAAATCGACGATACCATTGGCATACTGAATGATTGCCCCTTCCGACGGACATGCCTTCAGGCAGCCGGGGTCAGCACAATGCATGCAGCCATCCTTACGGATCAGCCACTCCAGCTTGCCGCTCTCTTCGTCTTCAACTTCAGAAAAACGCATCACCGTCCATGATTTGGCGGTCAGATCTGCGGGGTTATCGTACACCCCGACGTTATGACCGACTTCATCACGGATATCATTCCACTCCGAACACGCCACCTGACAGGCTTTACAACCGATACAGGTGGTGACGTCGATAAGCTTGGCCACCTCTTGCTGGTAGTTACGATCCTGTGGCGGCGGCGTAAGGGAGTTGGTGCCGGAGCGCCGGATAATGTCTTGGGTTTGCAGTGACATAGGTTCTCTCCGTTACACCTTTTCCACGTTGACCAGAAACGCCTTGAACTCTGGCGTTTGCGTATTGGCATCACCGACAAACGGTGTCAGGGTATTGGCCAGGAAGCCTTTTTTCGCCACCCCTTCGTATCCCCAGTGGATCGGGATACCAATAGTGTCAACTTCCTGCCCATGAACATTCAGCGTACGAATACGTTTGGTCACCACAGCCTTGGCTTTGATATAGCCACGGTTGGAGCTGACTTTCACGGTATCGCCCTGCTTAATGCCCTTTTTCGCTGCCAGTTTTTCGCCAATTTCCACAAACTGTTCCGGCTGTGCGATAGCATTGAGCAGCACATGCTTGGTCCAGTAGTGGAAATGCTCGGTCAGACGATAAGTGGTACCGACATACGGGAACTGCTCATGAGAACCCATTGCGGCCAAATCGTCTTTAAAGACACGAGCGGCCGGGTTAGATATCACATTCGGGTGCAGCGGGTTGGTGCCCAGCGGCGTTTCAAATGGCTCATAATGTTCCGGGAACGGTCCTTCTGCCATTTTGTCGATGGCAAACAGGCGGCCCATACCCTCTGGCTGCATGATAAACGGCCCGACATCGCTACCCGGTGCCGCGGCACTGTAATCTGGGATATCAACGCCACCCCATTTGGTGCCATCCCACTCCAGCAACTGGCGTTTCGGATCCCAGGGTTTACCTTGTGGGTCAGCAGAGGCACGGTTGTATAGAATGCGGCGGTTAAGCGGCCATGCCCACGCCCAGCCCAGTGTATTGCCAAGGCCGGATGGGTCAGCGTTATCACGGCGTGCCATCTGGTTACCGGCCGGTGTCCAACTACCGGCAAAGATCCAGCATCCACTGGCGGTAGTACCATCATCACGCAGATGAGCAAAGGTACTGAGCTGCTCGCCTTTTTTGACCAGCACTTTGCCGTCAGCATCGGTGATATCAGCCAGTGCTTTACCATTGCTTTCCTGTGCCACTTCTTCTGGCTCTGGATTGTCTGGCGTCAGATAATCCCAGGTCATATTGAGTACCTGTTCTGGCACTGCACCACCGTCCTGATGGTACATGTCACGCAGACGACTAAAGATACCCGCCAAAATGGCACCATCGTTCAATGCTTCGCCCGGTGAATCAGCACCTTTCCAGTGCCATTGCAGCCAGCGGCTAGAGTTAACAATTGAACCGTTTTCTTCAGCAAAACAACTGGATGGCAAGCGGAACACCTCGGTTTGAATTTTCGATGGACTGACATCGTTAAATTCACCGTGGTTTTGCCAGAAATTCGCGGTTTCAGTATTGAGCGGGTCAATAGTTACCAGGAATTTCAGTTTCGACAGTGATGCTACTACTTTGTTTTTGTTCGGGAACGACGCGACCGGGTTAAAGCCCTGGCAAATATAGCCATTCACTTTACCCTGCGACATCATCTCGAAATACTGTAATACGTCGTAGCCTTTATCCCACTTCGGCAACCAGTCGTAGCCCCAGCCGTTCTCTTTCTGGGCTTTATCACCGTAGAAACTTTTCATCAAACTGACGAAGAATTTCGGGTAATTGCTCCAGTAGTTAACCTGGCCCGGCAGCAGAGTTTTCGGCGTGTTGGCCTTCAGATAAGTGTCAATATCCGGCTGTTTTTCTGACGGCAGATTCAGGTAGCCCGGCAAGCTTTGCGACAGCAAACCCAGGTCAGTTAAACCCTGAATATTAGAGTGACCGCGCAAGGCGTTAATACCGCCCCCCGCCATGCCCATATTGCCCAGTAACAACTGGATCATCGCCATGGTACGAATGTTCTGCGCGCCAACCGAGTGTTGTGTCCAGCCCAGCGCATAGAGGAATGTGGCGGTTTTATTGGACACACTGGTTTCGGCGAGATATTCGCAAACCTGCAAGAAATCTTCTTTTGGCGTACCGCAAATGTTGGAGACCACCTCTGGCGTGTAACGGCTGACGTGTTCTTTCAGCAAGTTCCACACACAACGCGGGTCTTGCAGCGTGACATCGCGTTTGGCAAAGCCGTTTTCATCCAACTGGTAATTCCAGGTGGTTTTGTCGTATTTGCGATTTTCGGCGTCATAGCCACTGAACAGGCCGTCATCAAAGGTAAAGTCTTCCCGCACCAGCAAGCTGGCGTTGGTATAAGCTTCGACGTATTCGCGGTTAATTTTGTTGTTGGTCATCAGATACAACAACACGCCGGACAGGAACGCGATATCGCTACCGGAGCGGATTGGCGTATAGAAGTCCGCCACCGATGCAGTACGAGTAAAGCGTGGGTCTATCACCAGCAACTTGGCATTGTTGTGGATTTTGGCTTCCATCGCCCAGCGGAACCCCACCGGATGCGCTTCTGCCGCATTACCGCCCATGACGATAATTAAGTCTGCGTTCTTGATGTCAACCCAGTGGTTGGTCATCGCACCGCGACCAAATGTTGGAGCAAGACTTGCTACCGTTGGTCCGTGTCAGACACGTGCTTGGTTGTCTACGGCAAGCATGCCGAGAGCGCGACTAAATTTCTGGGTCAGATAACCCGTTTCGTTACTGGATGCCGAGGCACACAGCATACCGGTACTCAGCCAACGGTTGACGGTAACACCGGCGTCGTTGGTCTTAATGAAGTTAGCGTCCCGGTCTTCTTTCATCAGCTTGGCAATGCGGTCAAATGCATCATTCCAAGTGATTCGCTGCCATTTATCTGAACCCGGAGCACGGTATTCAGGATATTTCAGGCGGCTTTCGCTATGGATAAAATCCACCAGCCCTGCACCTTTCGGGCACAGCGCGCCACGGTTTACCGGATGGTCCGGGTCCCCTTCGATATGGAAAATACTCTCTTTGGCGTTTTTTGCGCCGTCACCGAGGCTATACATCAAAAGCCCGCAACCAACGGAGCAATATGTGCAGGTATTCCGCGTCTCACGGGCGCGCAGCAATTTGTAATTGCGCGTTTCCGCCAGCGCCACTGACGGCGTAAAGCCGAGTGCCGCGACCGTGGTTCCTGCCATACCGCCAGCGCAGATCTTAAAGAACTGCCTTCTGCTGACCTGCATGGGTCTCTCCTTCGTTCATTGTCACATTATTTCAGTTCACACTTCCCTCAACGAAACCGGAAGCGCTAAAATCGCTTACGCGATATCACCTTTATCGGTGTGGGATACATTCTTCTGGAAATAGAATTATACCCATACCATTCTTAATGTGAATGTTACCACATTGTGATTATGGGTTATAACTTTCAGGGCCGCATAGTGAGCCAGATCAAACCTTCAACAATTGACCTCTCCACCGGAATCTGCGGTGCAAAACAACTTAACGTGCTACAGCGCCATAAAATGGCCGAGCCGCAATTGGATTGGCTAGCGGAGGAAGTGCCGGTGGCGCTGGTCTACAATGGCATTTCCCATGTGGTGATGATGGCAACCCCGAAAGATCTGGCAGCATTCGCGCTGGGGTTTTCGTTGTCAGAGGGCATTATTAGCGCCCCACAAGATATCTACGCCATTGATGTGACACCAGGCTGTAATGGCATAGAAGTTAACATTGAGTTATCCAGCCGTCGCTTTGCCGGTTTAAAAGAGCGCCGCCGAGCTATGGCCGGCCGCACCGGATGTGGGGTCTGTGGTATTGAACAGCTTGATGATATTTTTCGCCCCATCACCCCGCTGCCTTTCACTCAGACCTTTAATTTGAATCAACTCGATAATGCACTGGCACAACTCAAGCAGGTACAAACTGTGGGTCAGTTGACGGGTTGCACTCATGCTGCGGCCTGGATTAATCCGAAAGGTGAATTGTTGGGCGGTTGTGAAGATGTGGGCCGCCATGTCGCACTGGATAAGCTGCTGGGGATACGGGCCAAACAGCCGTGGCAGCAAGGTGCTGTGCTGGTTTCCAGCCGTGCGAGCTATGAGATGGTGCAGAAAACCGCAATGTGCGGTGCAGAGATTTTATTTGCTGTTTCTGCTGCAACAACCTTAGCGGTTGAAGTTGCCGAGCGCTGTAATCTGACGCTGGTTGGCTTCAGTAAACCCGGTAGAGCAACGGTTTACACCCATCCGCAGCGGATTAGTGAATAGAAAGACCACATAATTAGTACGGCATTGATAATCATTTTCAATATCATTTAATTAACTATAATGATCCGAATGCTTACGCGGCGCTTACTTTTTTTGCGCCGCCCTACACTACGGAGACGATGATTATGAGTTACTCACTGCCATCCCTGCCTTATGCTTATGACGCCCTGGAACCCCACTTCGATAAGCAGACGATGGAAATCCATCACACCAAACACCACCAGACCTATGTTAACAATGCAAACACGGTGTTGGAGAGCTTCCCTGAGCTGGCTAAATTCAGCGTTGAAGACCTGATCAAAGATCTGGACAAAGTTCCTGCTGAAAAACGCACGTTTATGCGTAACAACGCCGGCGGCCACGCTAACCACAGCCTGTTCTGGAAAGGGCTGAAACTGGACACAACCCTGAAGGGTGATCTGAAAGCCGCTATTGAGCGCGATTTCGGCAGCGTAGATAGCTTCAAAGAGAAATTTGAAGCTGCTGCGGCAACCCGTTTCGGTTCTGGTTGGGCTTGGCTGGTTCTGAAAGACGACGGCAAGCTGGCGGTTGTATCTACTGCTAACCAAGATAGCCCACTGATGGGCGAAGCAGTTTCTGGCGCATCAGGCTTCCCAATTATTGGCCTGGATGTGTGGGAACACGCTTACTATCTGAAATTCCAAAACCGCCGCCCAGACTACATCAAAGCATTCTGGAACGTGGTTAACTGGGACGAAGCAGCAGCGCGTTTCACTCAAGCCAAATAAGCCGCATAAACCGTATGTTGCATATCCAAACAACGTGGAGTTGCAGCTAACAACCCTGTAGCTTCAAGTCCGAAGGATACATGCCAGCAAGGTCATCTTGCTGGCATTTTTATTGCTAAAGTTTAGCCAATTTCTGCCGATAGATTGTTCAAGAAGGGCGTTGGTATTCATGGATATAAAGCTCATGAACTATACCCTAAATAATTCGAGTTGCAGGAAGGCAGTCAACGCACATGCAACTTGAAGTATGACGGGTATATCGTTTGGGAAAAGTACTCTTGCCAAGGCTATCCCACATACCACCAACTCCCCAAAATCTTCTAATAACTAGACCTCCCCAAACTCACCTACGCTGATTGATTTGCATCAGAGACACCGCATAACGGAGAAGAACATGGCAGTATTTAGCAACGTTTTTGGCAGCTTTGAAAATATGAAAGTCGGTAAAAAGCTGGGATTAAGCTTTTTCCTGATGTTGTTGCTGGTCGGGATCATCGCCGGTACCACCGCTTATCATTTCTCCGTGATTGAAGATCATGCTTATAAAGTTGACCTGAGTTACAAAGTTAACGATGAATCCAATCAGGCAAAGTATAATCGTGCATTATATGAACGTACCTACTCCCTGCAATACATCAAAGAAAATTCTCAACATATCAATAATATAAAAAATCTTCTGACCCAGAGCGAAAGTCTTAGCTGGTCGGCAGATAATCGCAAAACCATTAGCAGTATTTCCGATGTGGTAGAGGAGTATCTGCAGCAGCAGAGTAACTTCGTCAATGCCGTGGCCCATAAAGATGATGTGCGCAAAAGCTGGAATATTTCTGAAACCCAGAAGAACCTCAACGAGCTGCAACAAAGCCTACTTAATGAAGGGGCAGATACCCATACCCAAATCCTGCTAGCAGAGATGAACCAGAAGTTGATGACCGTGCGCTACAACGCACGCGGCTTATTGCTGGATCGCAACCAAGATGCAGAGTCCTCGCTGATTACCTCAATCAATATCGCCAATAGTGCCGCAAATGCTTTTATGCCGGTGCTATCGGCCGAACAGCAAAAGCTGCTGGCTCCGGTTATCTCCAGCCTGAGTACCTATAAAGATAACGTACTGGCCTATTTACCGGCTTATCAGCAAGAGCTGGAGGCCGGTAAAGTGATGGAATCTAATGCCAACGAATTGAATAAACTGGCCACCCATCTGTTCACCCAAGAGCTGCAAGGAACCCACGCAGAAATCAATAATGCGCAATTGCAGTTAACTATTGCTGCCATTGCCGCACTGCTGTTTGGTCTATTGATTTCATGGCGCATGACCCGCCAGATCACGGTACCACTGCGCACCACCCTGGCGATGGCAGAGCGCATTGCTACCGGTGATTTAACTGCGGCGACAACATCAAACCGTACCGATGAGTTGGGCCTGTTGATGAATGCCGTCGCCCGAATGAATGAAAACCTGCGCGCCATGATTGATGAGATCCGCATTGGTGTCAGTCAGGTGTCTCATGCCTCAGGCGAAATTGCTGTCGGTAATACCGATTTATCTTCCCGCACCGAACAGCAGGCTGCGGCTGTAGAGGAAACCGCTGCCAGCATGGAGCAGTTGAATGCCACAGTTAAGCAGAATGCCGATAACGCCCACCATGCTAATCAACTGGCAACCGAGGCATCACAAACCGCACAGCAGGGCGGTAAGCTGGTTAACGATGTGGTGCGCACCATGAACGATATCTCCGGTAGCTCCAAACGTATCTCTGAGATTACTTCAGTCATTAACAGTATTGCTTTCCAGACCAATATCTTGGCCTTGAATGCTGCGGTTGAAGCCGCCCGCGCCGGCGAGCAAGGCCGTGGTTTTGCCGTTGTCGCCAGCGAAGTTCGCAATTTGGCACAACGCAGTGCACAAGCGGCGAAAGAAATTGAAGGCTTGATTGGCGAGTCAGTGACTCAGGTAAATGCCGGAACCACGTTGGTGCAAAATGCCGGGCAAACGATGGAGAATATTGTCCGCTCAGTGACCCATGTGCGCGATATTATGGCGGAAATTGCCTCAGCATCCGATGAGCAGAGCCGTGGCATCACACAGGTTAGCCAAGCCATCTCTGAAATGGACAGCACCACTCAGCAGAATGCTGCCTTAGTGGAAGAGTCTGCCGCCGCCGCTGACTCACTGGCTGAACAGGCCATTTTACTGGCACAGGCCGTTGCCGTGTTCCGCCTATCCGATGCAGAGGCAGAATCGGTACAGAAAAACGTCGGTGCATCCGTGGCACCTAAAAGTACCCCAACACCTCGCTCTGGCACAGAAAGCAGTCGCACCACTCAGCACGATAATTGGGAAACCTTCTGATTATCCGCTAAACCGCGATACCCGGTAGGAGTAGCCAATGCGATTACTCCTGCCTATCTCATCGTTTCGCTCAATCCTATCGATAACCTCTTTTACCTTGGAACCCTGCGGTCAGGCAGGGTATTCTGATTCTCCCTTCCAAACGCAGACAAGGAGAGCAGATGAAGTATCCTCAGGTTTATATCGGTAAAATCGAGCCTTATAACGGCAGTTCCCCGAGCGCGATTGGTAAACGCCAGGTTCAGGGTGGCATCATGCTCACGACGCTGGGATTGGAAGGGGATGAACAAGCCGAAACCCGCTTTCACGGCGGGCCGGACCGCGCCTTATGCCATTATCCACGAGAACACTACTCCCACTGGATAGAGCGATTCCCTGCACAGGAAGATATTTTCTCTGCTCCGGCCTATGGCGAAAATATCTCAACCCTCGGCATGACGGAACAAAATGTCTATATGGGGGATATCTACCGCTGGGGAGGGGCAATCATTCAGGTGACTCAACCGCGTTCACCTTGTTACAAGCTCAACTTCCATTTCGCTATCGAGGAGATGTCGGCACTGATGCAGCAGACCGGCTATTGCGGCTGGCTGTATCGCGTAATTTCCACCGGTATTGTTAGTGAGGGCCATGCATTAGAGCTGTTGGCGCGTACCAGTGATATCTCGGTGGCAGAAGCGATTGCCATCGCCTGGCATATGCCTTTCGATAAAGAACAGTATCACCGCTTGTTGGCTGTATCAGGATTATCCACCAGTTGGAGTAAAACTATGCTAACGCGTCTTTCGCAAGGAAAGATCGAGGATTTTAACCGGCGGTTATTAGGGAATACCTAATGATAGAGGTTATTGAATAGCAAAATATGCCGATCTTTATTGATAAACTTGACTGTATCTCACTTGAGATACAAACTCAGTTTATTGATGAGGAGGCAAAAATGGCTACACACACCACAATGTTGCATGTCCGTATTGATGATGACGTCAAAAAACAGGCAACAGCAGCACTCAATGCAATGGGCCTTTCGGTTTCCGACGCCGTGCGTTTATTTTTAAATCGCGTCGTCGCTGATCAGGCATTTCCATTCGAATTGAAAGTACCGAACCCCCAGACTCGTGCGGCGATGCAGGAAGCAGAAGAGATAGTTCAAGCCCATAGCGCACGTTTTACTACTTCGGATGAGTTATTTATTGAACTTGAAAAAGACAACAGTAAGTAAACGAACGACAATGCCAAGGACGGCAGATTATACCAAAGACTTCCTTAAAGACTGGGAAAAGCTGTCCCGCAGTGGTCGTTATGATATGTATCGACTCAAACATGCCATGTTACTGCTTATTGCAAATGATACGCCGTTAGGTGCCGAATGGTTAGACCATCCGCTTAAAGGAGACTGGGAAAATTTCCGAGAATGCCATATCGGAGGAGATTTTTTACTGATCTATAAATTAAGTAACAGCAGTAAAATAAGCCAGATTATCTTTGTTCGCGCGGGAACTCACTCAGAACTGTTTGATTGATCATATTTACAACAACAAACCGGGTAGCAGCCATGCCACACACCCGGTTATTTCGAAAGTCGCAATTAGAACGCTTTTTTCGCGTAGCCGGTCACTTCTTTCAAGCCCATCTCACGGCCTAATGCAGTCATTGGGTGTACCACCACAATACCGCGTACTGCTTTCTTCAGCGTGCCCATATCCGCCTGCTCTTTTTTAGTAATAGCGCGGCTGAACGGCAGTTGAGCTAGCTTTTGTGCCTCAGCACTCAGGTTTTTAACCCGCACTTCTTTCAGGCGCTGAATTTCAGCCGCCAGTTTCTCTTTTTCTTTCATATGCTGCGCGATCAAATCCATATTACCCTGTTGGATCACGGTAGGGTCTTTGTGGTTCAACGCATCCAGCATATCGCTTAGACGTTTGATTTCTGCATGTTCTTTCATAGTATTGGCCCGTACATGCCACTGATGGGCACGATATTTCGCTAAAGTTGGGGATAGGATAGCACTGATTGTGCATCAAGATAGAGAGTGTATCAGGATGCGTGCTTTTCAGCAGCAGCCTCCTGTATTGGTTGCCACTGCATGCCGGCCGGTAGGCTGCTAATTTCACAAGCAACCTCCCCGAGCCTGACCAAAGCTTGGGTATAGTGGTGGTTGAACGGATAACAGCACGAGAGGCGAAAAGCATTACGATAGCGGCCACTCGGCGAGTAAAGCGTACCGGGGGTCAGGCATATCTGTTCTTGTAGCAATTGATGAAATAGCGCCACGGTATCGACACTGGCAGGGAACTCGACCCAGAAAACAAAACCCCCTGCTGGTTGGGTCACTTTGGTCCCACGAGGGAAGTACTGTGCAATGAGTTGCTGCGCCTGCTGTACCTGTTGCGCATAACGGCGGCGTAGCCCGCGCAGGTGGTGGTCGTAACCGCCAGACTCCAGAAACAGTGCCAGTGTTTCTGATAATAACGCCGGTTCCGCCATCGACGACACCGCTTTGAGCTTATGTAATGCCTCAGCGAAGCGGCCACCATCAATCCAGCCGATACGGAAGTCCGGGGCCAGTGTTTTGGTGAAGCTGGAACAGAACAGCACCCAACCGTCGCGGTCAAAGGCTTTTACCGCTGGGGACAAGGTAGAACCGAATTGTATTTCTGCATATAAGCCATCTTCTATCAGTGGCACCTGATGATCGTTCATCAACTGTGCCAGGCGCTTTTTCGCCGCCAGTGGCATCGTAAAACCTAACGGGTTCTGCACCGTTGGCATGGCGATCAATGCATTCAACCGCCCCTCCTGAAGCAGTAACTCCAACACATCCAACGATAAACCTTGCTGTGGATCGGTTGGAATCTCCACGGCTTTCAGGCCAAGACTGGCAAGTAATGGCATCAGATAGAAATAGGTTGGCGATTCCAGCCCGACACAATCACCCGGCTTGGTGGTGACCCGCAACGCTAGCTGCAACGCCTCCATACAACCATGCGTAATAGTGATATCTGCCGGATTAGCCAGCATCCCGAGGGTCATGGCGCGGCGGGCGATTTGCTGACGCAGGCGCTGGCATCCTGGTGGCAACGCGTACTGGCTGATTAACTGCGGCTCGCGACGCAACAGTGATGCCATGATGCGGCCCAACTTGGCGCTGGGGTAAAAATCCGCCGTTTGTGGACAGGCGAGCGAGATATTGGTAAAGCGAGGGTTTTGTTGTGCGGCAAATACCGTATCAATTAAATCCAGCACCTCATTTACCGGTTTGCCGACTGTCGCTGTTGGCACCACCGCCGTTGACGGACTACAGACATAAAACCCTGACTGCGGACGCGCCTCAATCAAGCCTCGATCCTCCAGCGTACGGTAAGCCGCCACCACCGTATTGATACTCACCTGATGGTTTTTGGCGTAACCGCGCACTGATGGCAGGCGGCTACCCGCCAGCAAACTGCCTTTCTTAATGGCCTGTGCCAGATTGTCAGCCACTTGCAAGTAGCGAATTTCATTCATAACAACGGGCATGGTGACAGTTCTCCGCAGGTTCAATGGGTACAGTTAAATCTTATACAAACTGTACCCACAACAATAGATAACTTCTGCTTCTGACGCCATAGCGGATTGCTGTTTATACTCGTCATACTTCAAATTGCATGTGTGTTGGCTGCGCTCGATCACCCAAATCATTGACTCGCGTCAACTCATCGGGACTCACTCACTTGCCGCCTTCCTGCAACTCGAATTATTTAGAGTACATGCTAAATCTCTTGATAACATCATTAGGACCTACCGCCCATGTTGGACAGTGCCTTTATCAGTTACGTTACCGTTATGTCGATCACTCCAGGCCCAAATAACCTGTTATTAGCCGCATCTGGTGTCAATTTTGGCTTACGTCGCACCTTCCCAATGATGTTGGGGATTACCTTTGGTTGCGCGTTGCAATGCGCATTAATGACCACATTGTTGGCATTAATTCTCAGTTGGCTGGGGGTAATTCGCTTGCCACTGGTGACGCTGGGATGTGCATATTTATTCTGGTTATCGTGGAAGATTTTTAATTCCGGTAGCCCGAAGTCAAGAGATGACCAGCAGCCAATGGGGTTTATCCAGGGGGCTTTATTTCAGGCCATTAATCCAAAGGCTTGGCTGATGGCTATGAATGTCGCCATCTTATTTACACCACGTGAGGGTGCTACGCTGAGCCATACCCTACTGATTGTTAGTGGCTTTGCTCTGTTAAATCTGCCTTGTGTGGCCGTTTGGGCGGTGATGGGGGATCAGTTACGCCATGCGTTACGGGTTAACTGGAAACTACGATTATTCAATGGAGTGATGGGGGGCTTGATGGCAATAACAGCATTGTGGCTGTTAGTTGACGAATGGCTCAGTGTGTTGCAGTAACTCAGGCATGGCCGAGTGGTGACAGCTTGGAAACCTGTTTTAAGCTGATGCGGGAGAGCAATTCTGTAATCGAGAGCACCATGGTGGAACGCACCATTTGCTGATAACGCTGGCGTTGCATGGCAATCAGCGACGCGTCTGCTTCATCCGGGCGCAGGAAAGTGGGCACTGGCGGCAATTCAGCCACACAATGTAATTCACCAAATGGCCCGAGGATTTCGTCATCAGTAAAGCGATACTCGGTGCCATCATGGTTTAACTCCTCACGAAGCGCCATCAATAGCTCAGCATCTTCGTATTCATGACGGGTGATCACACCCAAGGCATAAACCAACTTTAGTCGCACGGATAGCTCACCAAGCGGCCCATCGCCAACCAGCAATGGTTCCACAGCATATTTCACCGCATAGTCATCTTTACGAAAAACCTGCACCACGAGAATATTCAGCGCTTCTGCCAATAATTCGACAGCAGCCATCAGGAAACTCCGAACGGTCTTGCCTGCGTTCAGATGCTCAAGTACCCGATTCTCAAATGCCTGTGTTTTTTCAATCATCGCTTGTCACTGAGGTGGTTTCAGAATATCGGGCTACGAAAAGATAAATACCGCGCAATCTGACACGGTATTTATCCCCGTCATACTTCAAGCCGCATGTGCGTTGGCTGCCCTCGCTCACCCCAGTCACTTACTTGAGTAAGCTCCTGGGGATTTACTCAGTTGCCGCCTTCCCGCAACTCGAATTATTTAGGGTACATCACCTAACGCAAACTCATTTTGTTCATAACAAAATCAGTGCGCCAGCTTGTCCTGCATGGCGTTATACACACTCACCGCCTGTTCGACAACCTCGCCATCAGCGGGTAAGCCTGAAATTTGCGCCAAAGCAGCTTTCGGCCCCAATTTCGCCAGTAATTCAACCAACTCCTGAGCTTGTGGGTCTTGCTCACTGCGATAATTCATGGCCGCCGCAATACCGGTTACCAGATTGGTGTGTGGCAGTTGATACTCAAGTGTACCCAATAGCGGTTTGATCAATCGATCACCGGCACTCAGTTTACGCAGTGGCTGACGGCCAACACGTTCAACATCGTCATGCAGGTAAGGGTTCTCAAAACGGGAGATGATTTTATTGATATAAGTGGCATGTTTTTGTGGATCAAAAGCATAGCGTTTAATCAGCACCGCACCGCTCTCTTCCATCGCGCCTTTCACTGTCTGGCGTACTGTCGGGTCCAAGATAGCATCACGAATGGTTTGATGGCCTGCCAGTTGCCCCAGATAGGCTGTTATTGCATGTCCGGTGTTCAGGGTGAAGAGTTTACGCTCCACAAACGCCATCAGGTTGTCGGTCAACTCCATACCCGCGATTTCCGGTGGCTGCCCTTTGAACTGGGTACCATCAACAATCCACTCACTGAAGGTCTCTACCGTCACTGCCAGAATATCTGTACTGCCCGCTTCTGATGGCGGCACAATACGGTCTACCGCAGAATCGACGAAACCGACATGTTGCTCAACCCACGCTTGTTCACTTTCCGGTAACGCAGCGAAGACATGCTGTTTTAACTGGCTGGTACCGCGCACCATATTCTCACAGGCGATAATATTCAGCGGGCGAGTATTACCTTGTTGATGACGAGCGACTAAGCCTTGTGCCACGGTGCCGGCAATACGTGCCAGAATCTGCGGTCCAACAGCGGTGGTGACAATATCGGCATCAGCAATCAGCGCCACCACGTCTGGGCTACTACTGTTTACTGCACTCACGTTTTTGACTTCTTCAACCCGCGCCTGCTCACCGACCACATTGACCTGATAACTTTTACGTTTATTCAGTTCGTCCAGCAGCGGTTGGTTAACATCTGCGAAGGTCAGTTGCGCACCGGCATCAGCAAGAAGTTTACCAATGAAGCCCCGGCCAATGTTACCTGCGCCAAAATGTAATGCTTTCATATTCGTTACCTTTTGCTGTAAAAGGGCCGTTTTCTCCCAACGGCCCTATTCAGTTATTGCTGGGTTACTTTTTGCCACCCAATAAGTCCAATACTTCCTGCACGCTGGTAGTTTTACTTAAGCGCTCAATCACCGACTCATCATCCAGCGCATTCGTCAGGCTGGTAATAACATGAATGTGCTCATTATTACGGGCCGCGATACCAATCACCAAACGCGCCACTTCATCTTCTTCGTCACCAAAGCGCACGCCGTCAGGGTATTGGCAGAATACTACACCGGTTTTCAACACACGGTCTTTCGCTTCAATGGTACCGTGTGGTACCGCGATAGATTCGCCCAGATAAGTGGAGGTCAGTTTTTCACGTTCCAACATCGCTTCAACATATTCCGGCTCAACATAACCCCCCTTCACCAACTGCTCACCAGCGAAGCGAATAGCTTGCTCTTTGGTGGCTGCGTGTTGATTGAGGAAGATATTCTCCGCGCCCAGCTTGAATAAGTTGGCTTCAGAGGCTTCAAAGCTATCGTCCAGCGTTTCAATCACTTTCTGAGTGCTTGCTGTCGTGTTAGCCGCCTCCACCAAACGTGCTGTCAGGTTGGTGTACAACTGGCTATCAAGGAAGTTGGTCAGCGAGATATGTTGTGCCTGTGGCGCATGGCGCATGGCTCGCTCAGTCAAATCACGGTGGGTGATAACCAAGTCCACATCTTCTGGTAAGTTGTTGATAGCACAGTTAGTCACCGAGATATGTCTCAAGCCCGCATCTTGTACTTTCTTACGCAGCACACCGGCCCCCATCGCACTAGAACCCATACCAGCATCACAAGCTACGATGATTTTACGTACTGTGGTCAGGTCGCCTGCGGCAGCGGCAGCATTCGCCGCTTGTGCGCCTTTAGATTGCGCTTTCATATCTTGTATACGGCGAGTTGCATCTTCCAGACTGTCTTCCTCGTCGTCTTTGACTTTAGAGGTTTTCAGCAAGATAGCCGATACCACGAAGGAGACGGCAAACGCAGCAGCAACTGCAGCAATGTTGGCAAAATAAGCACCTTTAGGTGTCATCGCCAATACTGCCAGGATAGAACCAGGAGACGCAGGTGATACCAGGCCGCCGTTCAGCACAGTCAGAGTGAACACACCAGTCATACCGCCCAGAATAACCGCCAGCAATAAGCGCGGGTTCATCAGCACGTATGGGAAATAGATTTCGTGGATACCACCGAAGAAGTGGATGATAGCCGCGCCGCCAGCAGATTGCTTAGCGTTACCTCTACCGAAGAACATGTAAGCCATCAACACACCCATACCTGGGCCTGGGTTCGCTTCAATCAGGAAGAAGATAGACTTACCGGTTTCAGTCGCCTGCTGGATACCCAGAGGTGAGAAGATACCGTGGTTAATCGCGTTATTCAGGAACAGGATTTTGGCTGGTTCGACGAAGATAGACGTTAATGGCAGCAGGTTAAGCTGCACCATGATATGCACGCCTTTAGCCAACACGTGGGACAACACTTCTACCAGTGGACCAATCGCCATAAAGGCGAGAATCGCCAACAACATCCCGATGATACCGGCTGAGAAGTTGTTAACCAGCATCTCAAAGCCGCTTTTGATTTTACCTTCAACCCAACGGTCAAAGTGTTTGATTGCCCAGCCACCCAGCGGACCCACAATCATCGCACCGAGGAACATTGGCATATCTGCACCAACGATAACCCCCATGGTGGTGATAGCACCCACCACACCACCGCGATCACCACCCACCAAACGGCCACCGGTAAAACCGATCAGCAGTGGTAACAGGTAGGTGATCATTGGGCCAACCAGTTTGGCTAGCGTTTCATTTGGCAGCCAGCCGGTTGGAATAAACAGTGCGGTGATAATACCCCAGGCAATAAATGCCCCGATATTGGGCATAACCATGTTACTGAGGAATCGGCCAAAATTTTGAATTCTGACCTTTGCGTCTGGTGAAAACATAAAACACCCCTATTGGTACGCGCTAACAATAAGAGCGCGATATAATTGTTTTGTTGAGGCAGTTCTGCAAAACCCGCCGGTGTTATCGAATACAAACACGCTGTATGCAAAACAAACTCTAGCATGCTCCTTTATTCACGCGTAGCTCACTGCATTTATGTGACGGAAGTCACATCAACACCCCTATTACAGGGGTGCATTTGTTGACGCAGATCACACTAAATGACTGTAAGAAAACCACGACGACGAATTTTTAAGCTACAAAGCCTGATTATAGTGATATAAATCACATTTTGTGTGGGTTAGTTTGTTTTGAAAATGTGATGTTAATCACAAGTTATTTTTGCTCGTAGAGAGGAGATGAGACATTCACCCTGCTAATAACCTCTCAGACTCAACTCTTGGTAGAAATGTGTAATAAAATAACGGGGGGAAGGGGGCATACTATTGGAGCGGGTTTTGGTTGATATGAGTTCATCATTGCTCACGATCGGAGCGGGTTTTGGTTGAGATGGGTTCATCATTGCTCACGATCGGATCTTGTTTCGGTTGATAAACGCTCAGAGGTCATTTTAGCTCAGTCGCCTCAACCGAGTTAAGGCCCATAAGCGTGGGCCTTAACAATCCGCGCTTACGCACGTATCGCTTGCCTGCTGCGCAGGTTCCCTCGGCTCATCATTACGCTGGCGGGACGGCTTTATTCGCATCCCTGCTCATGACGCCTAAATCCGCCGTCCATGGCGGATTTCCCTGGCTTCATTCTTCACTCGGCAGCTCAAATGTGCTTTTAAACATCAAAACCTAAAACCATGGTTTTGACTTTGAGCGCAATCAGGAATATTGCCGACAAGGAGTGAGGGTAGAGTGAGCGGGCATGGACGCCCGCGAAAAGCGCGCTTGGGCAGGGATGCCCATCGCGCTGGCTCGTCAGCCCGAAAGACGCTGACGGTTTACCCGCAGGGCAATATTTCGCGCAAGCGCGGGATTGCACAAGGGGCCACGCTTATGGCCCCTTTGCCGGTTGGTTCATCGCAGGTTAAGTAAGCTCAGTTGCTTTAACAACCGAACTTATTCACTTATCAAATACCAGCCGAACCGATCACCAAATCAAATCAACCTAAATCAACCTAAATCAACCTAAACCATCACTGCATGACACTCGCAACACTCTTCTGTGCCGTCATCATCGCCGGATACTTGGCGACTAAATTAGCCATCATCGTGTTATATAGCGCTGCTTGCTGTGGGGTCTGGAATTGAACGCCGCCATTATTGAAAGTGACCTGCGTTCCCTGTTGCTGCAAGAAATCACCAACTTGTGCCAGATCCTGCACAAAAGCAGAAATCACCGGCACTGCTGGGATCAACACATTGGCTGGCTGAGTCACAATATTATCGAAAGCTTTATTAAATACCACTTTCAAATCATCAGGCTGTTTCAATGCAGCAACCGCACTATCGGCTTGTGTTTTTGCCGTACGAATCTGTTGCACTAACAAGTTCAATGCACCTGCGGACTGCTGTAATGCATCACGCTTGGCGAGATAATCCTGCGCCACGCGGATCTCATTGATTTGAGCAATCGCCGGGCTCAAGCTGGCATCAACAGATTTGGTAAGCTGCTGTGAAAAAGTGACTAAAATCGCATAATCACTGACATAAGGGCCAAATTTCTGCTTTTGATCTTCGCTCAGTGTTGGCAGTTTCATCCCACTACGCATCACTGTATTTTGCAGATAATCAATAAAAGCCTTACGTTGTTCTGGTTCTTTATCCCCGCAGGCGGTCAATTGGAACACCACCAGTAACGCCAGTAATGGCGCTAACCAACGTGAATATCGGGCTGTATTCAGTGCAAAAGTCATGTGAAACTGCTCCTGTAGTAAGTACTTATTTTCACAAATTCTATTCTTATCACCCAACTCCAGTATTAAGAATAGCTAAGGGGAGCGATATACCCTTCTTACTTGAGGTTGCAGGGGTGTTCGCTGCTCTCACTTACCCGAATCACTTACTTGAATAAGCTCATCGGGATTCGCTCGTTTGCAGCCTACCTGCAACACCAAATTCTTTGGGTAACTACGCTCCCCTGTGACCAGCCAAGTACAGAATTACTGTAATAACGAAATATCAGCAACCTGCAAGAATAGCTCGCGTAATTTACTCAGCAATGTCAGACGGTTGATCCGCACTGCGTCGTCCTCTGCCATAACCATAACACTGTCGAAAAACTCATCGACCGTTTCCCGCAGAGCCGCCAGTTCCACCAGCGCTTCCTGATAGTGACCCGCAGCAAAGACAGGCTCTAGCTTGTCACGCAACACCACTAAATGTGTGGCCAGTTTCAGCTCTGCCGGCTCTTTTAACACCGAGGCATGCACATGGTCATTCAGGGTATCAGTGGATTTCGCCAGAATATTCGATACACGCTTGTTAGCAGCAGCCAATGTCGCTGCGGCATCCAGGGTACGGAAATAGGTCACCGCCTTCACCCGTGCATCAAAATCAGCCGGTTTGGTTGGACGACGAGCCAGTACCGCCTGAATAGTGTCAACGCTGTGACCTTCATCCTGATACCAGGCACGGAAACGGCCCAGCATGAACTCAATCACTTCATCGACCACGTTGCCATTGGTCAGCTTGCTGCCATACAGGCGCACCGCCTCTTCAGTCAGCGTTTGCAGATCAAGTGGCAAGTTCTTCTCGACGATAATGCGCAGTACTCCCAACGCCGCACGGCGTAGCGCAAACGGGTCTTTATCACCTTTCGGATGTTGACCAATGCCGAAAATACCGGCCAATGTGTCCATCTTATCGGCAATCGCTAATGCACAAGCAACTGGGTTCGATGGCAAATCATCACCGGCAAACCGTGGCTGGTATTGCTCATTCAGCGCTACAGCAACATCTTCAGCTTCACCATCGTGACGGGCATAGTGCATCCCCATCACACCTTGAGTATCGGTGAATTCAAACACCATGTTGGTCATCAGGTCACATTTGGACAGCAGACCTGCACGGGTAGCATGGTTAACGTCCGCGCCAATCTGTGCGGCAACCCAGCCCGCCAATGCTTGAATACGGTCGGTCTTGTCACGCAACGTCCCCAATTGCTGTTGGAACAGCACGGTTTCCAGACGCGGCAAATTATCTTCCAGACGTTTTTTACGGTCAGTCTTAAAGAAAAACTCCGCATCAGCCAAGCGCGGACGAACCACTTTCTCGTTACCGGAAATAATCTGTTGAGGATCTTTAGATTCGATATTGGCAACAAAAATGAAGTTTGGCAGTAGGCTACCGGCAGCATCGTAAACCGGGAAGTACTTCTGGTCACCTTTCATGGTGTAGACCAGTGCTTCCGCAGGTACTGCCAGGAATTTCTCTTCAAACTTGGCGGTTAGCACCACCGGCCATTCAACCAGTGACGTCACTTCTTCCAGCAGGCTTTCACTCAGATCAGCAATACCGCCAATCTTCTGCGCTGCCAGTTCTGCATCACGCTTGATTATAGCTTTACGTGATTCATAATCAGCGATGACTTTACCGCGCTCCAGCAAAATCTGCGGGTATTGGTCAGCGTTATCAATAGTGAATTCAGCCTCACCCATAAAGCGGTGACCACGAATAATGCGGTCTGAATCAATACCTAACACAGTGCCTGGAATCAATTCGCTGCCTAACAGCAGGGTTACAGTATGAACCGGACGAACGAATTGGGTTTCTTTATCACCCCAGCGCATCAGTTTTGGAATAGGCAGCTTACTCAGCGCGCTATTCACCATATCTGCCAGCAGTAATTGTGCTGATTGGCCTTTGACATGGGCGCGATACAGCAGCCATTCGCCTTTGTCAGTAACCAGACGTTCAGCCTGATCGACAGTAATACCACAACCCCGTGCCCAGCCTTCGGCGGCTTTGCTAGGTTTACCTTCAGCATCAAAAGCTTGCGCAATGGCAGGGCCGCGTTTTTCAACTTCACGATCCGCCTGAGCCGCGCTTAAATCGGTCACTTTTACCGCCAGACGGCGCGGCGCAGCATACCAAACCACCTCACCATGAGGCAGGTTGGCGTTATCCAGTTCAGCAGTAAAGTTGGCAGCAAAAGATTCGGCCAGAGAACGAAGAGCCTTCGGCGGCAGCTCTTCCGTGCCGATTTCCACCAGGAAAGTCTGTTGAGTCATGACAGCCTCTTAGTTCTGATTCTTTTTGCACATAGGGAAGCCCAACGCCTCGCGGGAAGCATAATAAGCCTCGGCGACAGCTTTGGTCAGCGTACGAATGCGCAGAATATAGCGTTGGCGCTCGGTCACCGAGATGGCTTTACGGGCGTCCAGCAGGTTAAACGTATGGCCAGCTTTCAGAATGCGCTCATAAGCGGGCAGCGGCAGCGGGTTCTCCAGTGCCAGCAGCGACTGAGCTTCTTTCTCATACTGCTCAAAGCAGGAGAACAGGAAATCCACATCGGCGTATTCGAAGTTATAGGTGGATTGCTCCACTTCATTCTGATGATAAATATCGCCATAAGTGGTTTTGCCCAGCGGGCCGTCGCACCAAATCAGGTCATAAACGCTGTCTACGCCCTGAATGTACATCGCTAAACGTTCCAGACCATAGGTTATCTCGCCAGTGACCGGTTTACATTCCAAACCGCCCACTTGCTGGAAGTAAGTGAACTGCGTCACTTCCATTCCGTTCAACCACACTTCCCAGCCCAGACCCCAGGCACCCAAGGTCGGGTTCTCCCAGTTGTCTTCAACAAAGCGGATATCGTGGATAGTCGGGTCCAGACCCAGTTCTCTCAGCGAGCCTAAATACAGCTCCTGAATGTTGTCTGGTGAAGGCTTAATGATCACCTGGAACTGATAATAGTGTTGCAGGCGATTTGGGTTCTCACCGTAGCGACCATCGGTCGGGCGGCGTGAAGGTTGTACATAAGCGGCAGCGATTGGCTCTGGGCCAAGTGCACGCAGGCAGGTCATTGGGTGGGAGGTACCCGCGCCGACTTCCATGTCCAGTGGTTGAACAATGGTGCAGCCTTGGCGCGCCCAATAGTCCTGTAACGTCAGGATCAGGCCCTGAAAGGTCTTGGTATCAAACTTTTGCATGTTGGATTCGCACGCGATACAAGTGGATTAAAATGGAATGGGTCAGTATACCCGTTGACCGTAAGATATACAGCCAGAATCCGGCAAGATGCAACAATCAAGATGGATTTGTCGATAAAATGAGCCTTTCACTGTATTCCAACTGATTATTCTGCTTTGCGCCAACAAAGGTAAAGAGTCCGTCGATAGGTTGCTAATCAGCTAATGAACAGCGATCATCCTCTGCTAAGTCAGATAATAAAAAGGAAGACGAGTTATGAGTCTACAACGCTGCGGTTGGGTCACCTCTGATCCTCTCTATCTCGCTTATCACGACACTGAATGGGGTATCCCACGTACCGACAGTCAGGCGCTGTTCGAAATGCTCTGCCTCGAAGGGCAACAAGCCGGACTTTCATGGATAACCGTGCTGAAAAAACGTGAACACTATCGCAAGTGCTTCCATAATTTTGATCCAGTGCGTGTGGCGAAAATGGGGCCGGACGATGTAGAAAAACTGGTGCTGGACAGCGGTATTATCCGTCATCGCGGTAAGATTCAGGCCATTATCACCAATGCACAGGCTTATCTGGCCATGGAGGCCGACGGTGAGGATTTTTCGCACTTTATCTGGAGTTTTGTTGATGGCGAGCCAAAAATTAACCATTGGTGGTGTCTGGCGGAGTCACCCGCAACCACACCCGTATCAGATGCAATGTCAAAAGCATTGAAAAAAAAAGGTTTTAAATTTATCGGCTCCACCATTTGCTATGCCTTTATGCAGGCCAGTGGCCTGGTGAACGATCATCTGGCGAGTTGTTTTTGCCATCCGGATAACGCGATAAAATGATAAGAACTTACCAACCGGACGATATCGATGCCGTGATGCAATTGTGGCTAACCAGCACGATTGCGGCGCATCCTTTTGTTACCGAACAATATTGGCATGAGAGCGCCCCGTTGGTACGAAACACTTACCTGCCAGCAGCCCGCACTTGGGTCTATTTACACTCAAAAACCATCCATGATGAGAATCCGATTGCAGGATTTATCAGTATTCTGGAAGAACAACTGGTGGGAGCATTGTTTGTCGCCCAACCTTTTCACGGGCAGGGTATCGGTAAGGAATTGATGGAATATGTTCAGCGGCATTACCGCGCCCTGACGTTGGAGGTCTATCAGCAAAACCAGCGCGCCTGCCACTTCTACCGTAAACAGGGTTTTACCCAGATAGGAAAAGCGTATAACGCCGAGACCAAAAACACTATTTTAACTCTGCACTGGCAACACCTATTTAATTAGCTCCTTATTTTACCCCCAGCATCTGACAAATTTTAATAACCGGTTCAATCCCATAACTGTATTACTCTATTCCTGAGCCTATTTTCCTGTGGGAATTACGTGAGGGGTTTAATATGATAGGTACATTGCTAAGCATCCAATTACCCTTAATTTTGTTAATAACATTATCTCCATTAGCCATTGCCGATAATATTAAAATCAGAGAAGTTTGTTTATATTCTGAAGATAAATATCAAGTTGAAGCAACGAATGATAATGAATATAGCGGATGTTATAGAAAAAAACGGGATGTCGCCGGAACGCTAGGCTGCACCTTTATCCCCGCATTGGCGATTTATAATTATGTTACCCATAGCCATTGTGATCAGGCAGATAAATTATGGCGTCAGATATCACATTGGTTTTCCGATGATAATCAAGACAAGGTAGTCTTGATTGCCAGTAATTCCCCTTTGCTTGAGCCACACCCTGCTCTTCCCCAAAATAACGATGACCAAGCCAATTCTCTTATATTGACCTTAACCAAAATTGATACTCAATTACATAATCAGGCACTGACATTACCGGCCACTGCTCGATTTTGTAAAACCTCAATAGATAATATCCTCGCGGCTCGCTATCCCCGTAGCCCGGATGAAAACTGCCCTCAGTGGGTATCTCGTATATTAGCTGATTTCACCCTGTTATTCGGTGATACTGTGCGGGACTGGACACCCCAGCAACTGCAGAATGTCGTCACACGGATTGATAGACAACAGTCTACTGGCTATGCAGGTAACGATGAGACGACTGAGAATCGTCTGGTCACTGGCCTCAGTGCCATTATCCAACAATTGGGATTGGCTGAAACCCTCCAGCAAATCACCCGTGCATTTCGCTATGCCCAATTAAATTATGCTAATTATATTGGACAGAACCCCAGCACCACGGAATCACCTGGCGCCACACAAAGTCTTCCATTAGGGGAATATTCACTTTCGCTAGAGTCTTATCGTTATCCCGCCGAGCCGCACGCAGTCCGTATTCGCCACAATAATGAATGGGTGACCAGACCCGACTTACATTTTGAAGTAGAGATAATTGATGCCAGCGCAACTGACCGATCGGGTATTATTCTCGCGCACACCGTGATGGACCAATGGTTTACTACTTACCTTTTCGCCCCATTAAAAACTGACCAGCAAGACAATCCTCTGACTGACCTTGATCGCACTACCAGCGCGGCACGCACCACCAGTATCTCACTGTTACTCGAATTGGAAAACACCACCAGTGACTATCTGTTCGTGGTGGTACGGCTTGAGGGAGAGATTGTCAGCATGTTGGGAGCCTCTAGCGGGAACGCGACAGATGAGTTCTATATCGATGTTTCGGTGAGCGCTCCCCGTAACGTTCTGACCCCCAATGCTGAAGGCAATGTGCGCGGAGCAGGCAGCGTAGCAGTACATGAATTGGCCCGTTACCTGAAAGAAAATGGGGTGAAATTTTTACGTTTTCGTGCGCCAAGTCAACCCGCAGCGCGAGTGAGCACCAAACTCGGCTTCCATCATGATGAATTTTGATCGTTAAATATCATTTCCCACAGACTCTGCACTGATGGTTAATTCAAAAGTAAGGGATTATCATTTGAA
>NZ_JAZGQE010000320.1:0-2155 GCF_048593885.1 Yersinia sp. 1252 StPb PI
ATCAACGGTAAAATTATCTATCATTATCTGTCCCTTTTGCGATATGATCTTTTTTATCTCATATAAAAATTATGTTATTAATTACCGGCAGACAGTTCTTCTTCAAGTTGTTCTAATGATTTATTGGATGTTTCTGGTAAGGCGGTAATCACAAAGATAATCGCCAGATAGTTGATAAGAGCAAAAATCAAGAAGACCGGACCCAAGCCAAGTTTCGCCTGAAGCACGGGGAACAAATAACTCACAATGGCATTCATGATCCACATGAAAAATACTGAGATCCCCATAGATAGGCCACGAATCTTTAATGGGAACAGTTCTGCTAATACGACCCAAGTCAGAAAGCCCATCGTACCCTGCATGACCCCGACAAACAGTGCACCCAGCAACCAAATAACAGTGGCCTTTATTTCACCAACCAGATAATAATCCGCGCCAGCAATAATCAAGTGCAGCGTTGCCATCAGGGCAAAACCATACACAATCAGTGTTTTTCGTTTAAAACGATCAACCAGGAACATAACCCCAATAACCATCCCCCCGACAGAAAAAACGCCATTTAACACGTTACAGATTAGCGACATTCTTTCCGAGAATCCGGCAGTTTTTAATATTTCCGTACCATAATACATAATGACGTTAACACCGGTAGTTTGCTGTAAAGCTGCCCAGGCAATACCCACCAAAATTAATTTTAAGATCCACGGTGTTTGAAAAATAATAGCCAAATCATTTTTAGCATACAATTTCTTTTCTTTTTCGATATCAATCAACGTTACGATATCATTAAACTCTTTAATAGCCCGTGGCTCAGGGCGAATTTGTTTTAAAATTGTTAATGCCTCTTCCCGCCTATTTTTACTGATCAACCAACGGGGGCTTTCTGGCGAACGCCACATTCCCACTAACAGGCAAATAGCAGGGATAGTTTGAACCAATAGCATATAACGCCAGACCTCAGGCAGATGGCCCCAGGCAATACCAATTACCGCATTTACTGCAAATGCTGCTAATTGTCCAATAACAATGGCAACTTCATTCAACCCGGTAAGTTTGCCCCGCATTTCTGTCGGCGCAACCTCGGATATAAATGTAGGTGCAGTAACCGATGCCCCGCCTACCGCGTAACCAAGTAAAAATCTGGCAATTAAAAGAGTGGTGATATTAGGCGATAATGCACACAATAACGCACCAAAGAAAAAAACGAAGGAGAGATAGAGCAGGTATTTTCTTCGACCAAAAAAGTCAGCCAATTTTCCGCCAAAAACACTACCAATGGCGGCACCGACCAACAGTACACTCATTACCAGGCCCACAGTCGTCGGCGTCAGGGCCATATTTTCTTTCAATGAAGAAAATGCACCATTAATAACACCGGTATCATAACCAAAGAGCAAGCCACCAAATGTAGCGACTAATGTTATTTGATGTAATCGTTTTCTCTGTTGTGCATTGAGATTCATCATTAACGACATATCATTACCTTTTTATTTGATTATCCATTTAATGTCAAAAAGGGTTTCAAAAAACAAAAGTAACTCCTTCTCCACCTTAAAACATGGAGGTGATGAAGAACTTTTTGACACGCTGATTTATTAATAAGATAAATGCAGTTATTGAAGACAAATAAGCTTTATTCCAGAGTGCAATTTTATATGATTCTTGCTACGGTTTTTATTTTGCATGATCCTTTTGCGCTCCCAATTTTTAAAATGTACCGATTACCGTGGTGGTACTGGTAATACGTTATATTTTGCTAACCCGCCTCAACCGAAGTCCCAGCCCCTCATTCTGCTGACAGCACAAACAAAGGTTGCGGCCTGAAACCAACCGACGGCATGACTGCAATAACCACCACCAATCAATCCAACACTGACTTCTTTCATCTATATCCTCCTGACGAGACAAAAATAGACTATCAATGAATGCTCGCTAGCGGTTTCTGGCGATCCTCAACTGGCGTTATCACTGATAAGTATGTTAACTCACTGTGACACAACATATCATTTGAATTGAAATTAAAATTCTATATCGATCACAATATGGCATTCTAATTTCATTTTTGGCGGGGAAAATTTCAGGTAAAACAGGTGGGCCATCATCAAACATATCATTATCGCACTGATATATAAGTACTATTATTCTTAGAACAGAT
>NZ_JAZGQE010000321.1:0-2126 GCF_048593885.1 Yersinia sp. 1252 StPb PI
CTTCACTGCTATTATATTTAACACGGTTACCGAACATGGCTGAGTTAAGGATTGGTCATCATTTTGATTATTATCATTTTTTAGGGAGCGATTAATTTGCATGCCACGATGGAACGTTGTAATTATGTTTATTTATTAAAGCGAAGTGATATTTTTAAAAAATGATACTCAGCCCTCTGGCGACGTTAAACGCGGCAGTATTATGGCTACTGGGCATATTATATTATGCTGAAAATAAAGGATTACATCTGAGATGTCAGGCCAATAGCCTTAAGTCATGACGGGTCATATCTTATCTGACATTAGCGGAGAATATCTTGCGACACTCTCCGCTAATTTTAATGCGAACATTACTGGATGCCGTTCTTAAACACCTCGCCAAAGCCTACCGAAGTAGGGCGTTGGAGTATCAGTGCTGGCACTATTTCAGCGTTATGTCATCTAACAACCTATCTCATTTTACTGGGCGGTAAATTCGAACAGCCGCTGTTAGGCGCAGGGTTCGATGCGCCAATTCTTCTGCCGCCCCGGCATACTGTTCAACCATGGCCGCATTCTGGTGTGTCATTTGATCTAACTGACCGATCGATTGGTTAATTTGACCAAGTGCCTGTGTCTGTTCATGGGTTGAGGTGCTGATTTCACTGATTAGGGTAGAAACTTGACCCGCTTGTTTGACGATATTATCCATGGTGGCCCCGGCATTTTGCACTAAGGCGCTACCGTCACGGACCCGCTCCACACTGGTTTCAATTAATTGTTTTATTTCTTTGGCCGCGGTTGAGGAGCGCTGAGCCAGATGGCGTACCTCGCTGGCAACTACCGCAAACCCTCGACCTTGTTCCCCAGCACGTGCCGCTTCAACCGCCGCATTGAGCGCCAGAATGTTGGTCTGAAAGGCGATTCCTTCAATGACACTGATAATATCTACAATACGATGACTGGAGGCATTAATCGTGCCCATAGTTTCAATGACTTGATGCATCAACTCGCTGCCTTGTTCTGCGGCATGGCTGCTCATCGCGGCCAACGATGTGGTTTCATTGGCACTATTAGCACTGTGCTGTACTGTGGCCACTAATTGTTCTGTGGCGCTGACGATATGCTGCAAGTTAGCGGTAGCCTGTTCAGTTCTGACTTTTAACTCACGATTCCCCGCGGCAATTTCACTGCTGGCAGTGTTAATACCATCAACCTGGCCGCTAACGTCATCCGTCAGAGAACGGAGATTCAGCCCTAATTGATTGACACTCCGCATCAAGTAACCAATTTCATCAACGCGATTTAGCTGTACGTAATCACCAGCTTGCCCAGAAGAGACATCTTGCGCTTGTTGCAAAATTGCGGCGATAGGGCGGGCAACCTGACGTTCTAACCACCAGGAGGTCACCACGCTGCTGGCAACGCTAACTGCGGCCAAAACGAATAATGGCAAACCGGTTATCCCAATCACTCCGGCGGCCACAGTAGGGAGTAAAGCCGCCCCCAATAATGCCCCGCGCAAGCGCCAGCGCAATGGTAATTTTTGGAACAACGACAATAAAGACACCCAACCGGTACGAACAACTAACCCTCGATATAGTGCTATGTGGCGCTGCCTGGCCTTACCCGAATTAAAATCGGCATACAGTGCTTCCGCTTGTTTAACTTCTTCGCGAGTGGGTGCAATGCGTACCGAAATATAACCGGTCAGACGGCCATCATGACGTAATGGCGTAGCATTAGCGCGTACCCAATAGTAGTCACCATTTTTACGGCGATTCTTAACCAGTGATGACCAAGATAAGCCAGCATTCAGGGTTTGCCACATGTCAGCAAATGCCGCGGGTGGCATATCTGGGTGCCGAACAACATTGTGCGGTTGACTCAGTAAGTCCTGATATTCAAAACCACTGGCGCGAACAAAGGCGGCATTGGCATAGGCGATATTGCCGTGAATATCGGTGGTGGATTGCAAGGTGGTATCGCGATCAATGGGATACTCCTGCCGACTGACAGGCTTGTTCACTCTCATAATAACCTCAGTAAATGGGGGAGTTCCCTGATAACAGGTGAATACAATAACTACTGACGGTAATCGGCCTCATAAGATAAAACTTTATACTTTTATTAATTAAATTATAAAT
>NZ_JAZGQE010000322.1:0-2114 GCF_048593885.1 Yersinia sp. 1252 StPb PI
CTAGTAATATAAGATTCACTAAATAGATAATCGCATTACATGCTGTCATTTCACCGTTAGCTCTCGTGGGCTATAGTGTTATTAACTATAACTCGACCTTTCTCAGAATATTATGAATTCTTACGGATTATTTAGGAAATAATTAACCGTTAATAGTACCAAATGAGACACTCATTTTTTCGAACATAGCGATAACTTTATTGATCAGTTTCATGGGTTGCTCCTGTAAACATCATTATTTTTATGTGATACACATCACAGTTATTAAGTTACTCCATAATGAAACGCCGGTCAACTATTTTTGTGAGCAACATCACAAAACTTAAGTTCGCCCCCTATCCTGCGCAAAATTATCAACTTTGAACCTCATCACGTGATTAGGTAAGATAAGGCCCTATTTGCCCCTATTTGATTGCCCGCCCTCTTCTGTTGCTGACCATTCATTCGCAGATAAGATGGCATTATTGGTTTTTCGGAGAAATTTTGTCAGAACAGTGCCCATGTGGCAGCAGCTTTGAATATCAACGATGCTGTGCGCCTTATATCCTTAACACGCAAGTTGCGGCCAAACCTGTAATACTGATGCGCTCACGCTACAGCGCCTATGTAAAAAAGGATGCGGACTATCTGATTAAAACCTGGCATCCAGACTGCAAAGCACAAGAATGGCGAGATGGAATAATTCAAAGCTTCACCAATACTGTATGGCACGGATTAACAGTTATTGCAGAAACTACTGGCAGTCATGATGACGAAGCCTTTGTTGAGTTCATTGCCCGCTTTACTGATCCAAATAATATGCAGATAAGCACAATGCATGAACGTTCCCGCTTCCTTCGAATAAAAGAACACTGGTACTATATCGACGGAGTCCGGCCGTCGGTGGGTAGAAATGATATCTGTCCTTGCGGTTCAGGGAAAAAATATAAGAAATGTTGCGGGCATTAACAGTAAAATCGTTTCATTACTGACCGTAGCATCAAACATTTACATAACATCAAGTACTGTTAAGACAGGATTTACCACCTTATGCCACACCAGAATGTACAAAAGAAAGTGTTACGCACTATATGCCCTGACGCTAAAGGCTTAATCGCAAAAATTACCAATATTTGTTACAAGCACCAGTTGAATATCGTGCAGAATAATGAATTTGTTGATCATCTGACTGGCCGCTTTTTCATGCGTACAGAGCTTGAAGGTATTTTTAACGATACTACCCTGCTGGCAGACTTAGATGATGCTTTACCCGAAGGCACCAACCGCGAATTACATACCGCAGGGCGTCGCCGTATTGTTATTATGGTCACCAAAGAAGCACATTGCCTCGGCGACTTATTAATGAAGAGTGCCTATGGTGGTCTGGATGTTGAAATTGCAGCGGTGATTGGCAATCATGATGCACTACAGAATCTGGTGGAGCGCTTTGATATCCCTTTCCATCTTATCAGCCACGAAGGTTTGACTCGTGATCAACATGATCAACGTCTGATTGAGCAAATTGAACAATACCAACCAGACTACGTGGTTCTGGCCAAATATATGCGCGTGCTAACACCAGCCTTTGTTCAACGCTTCCCTTACCAGATTATTAATATCCACCACTCATTCTTGCCTGCATTTATCGGTGCTCGCCCTTATCACCAGGCTTATGAGCGGGGGGTGAAAATTATTGGTGCCACGGCTCACTATGTAAACGATAGCCTGGATGAAGGCCCAATCATCATGCAAGATGTTATTCACGTCGATCATTCGTACACGGCAGAAGATATGATGCGAGCCGGGCGAGATGTGGAAAAAAACGTTCTGAGCCGTGCTCTGTATCGTGTTTTAGCACAACGTGTTTTTGTTTACGGTAACCGCACCGTTATCCTGTAAGCGCGCAATAAACAGATGTTTTTTGCCCAGATAAACATCGTCAAGAACAAAAAAGCACCGAACAACTTATTTTTTTCATTTCAAGTCTTTACAGGGGCGCTTCATTTGATATGATGCGCCCCGCTTACCAAGACAGTATTGATAAGCAGTTAGGCCAGTGGTGGGGTTCCCGAGCGGCCAAAGGGAGCAGACTGTAAATCTGCCGTCATCGACTTCGAAGGTTCGAATCCTTCCCC
>NZ_JAZGQE010000323.1:0-2113 GCF_048593885.1 Yersinia sp. 1252 StPb PI
ACGTCATTGCCGATTCCATCATCAGAAGCATTTTATGGCAGTGGCAACAGCCGGCAATAAAAATTCAATACGCCAGCGCTGCGCTGTTGTCAAAAGTGGATGAGCTGCAAAAAATAGAAGGGATACTTTCATCCTACGCTGTGACGCCTGGCAAGGGAAATGAACAAGAGGGCAGCGATATTTCGGTCAGTCAGCCGGGTGAGGATGAAATGGATGCACAGGTCAGGCAATGGGTGAATGACAGCCTTGAACAGGAAAAACCCGAAAACCAACTGACAGCAAAAGTGGCGGTGCTGGAGCAGTTGCTGGGCGGTGATATCAACCACGCTCAGACCGTTTTGGCGCGTCTGGGTAACACAACCGAGAATATTCAGAATATGCTTCGGCGGCAGCGGTTTGCTGTTCTGAAAATGATTGTTGAACACCTCCCCGATGTTGCCCCCTCCCTAAAGGCGGTGGATAAACTGCTGCCGGATATTGCCAAGGACCTCACTGCGAGTATTGCTGCCTTGGATAAAGCCCTACTGGCAGTAGCATCCCCCACACGCGACTTTGCCGAAGCTAAAAAACAGGTTGGCTATGCGCAATTGCTGGCGACAAAGGTTAAGGAAAATATATCGGCAGAGTCCGCACGGCTTACCGAAAGGCCGTTGGATGAATATTCTCGGGGCTCACGCCTTGCCAAACATTGGGCTAATCTTGCCAAAGAACAGAACCTGAGCAATTATCCGCCGCTTGATGCAGAACATGCATTTTCCTCACTGAAAAAACAGGGTCTGTTAGACGGGGTTCTTTCAACCGGAGACCCGGAGGGGTATCTCTTCGCCACCCGGCTTGCCGGTGAGCTTGAAAATGCCCGCAATGATGAATTGAGATTACCGATGAGTCCGGAGCAATATACTGCATTAGAAAAGGATCTTGTTGAGTATATTGTGAAGTGGGGGCAAAAGAGGATCTCACACGGGGGAGCTCGTATCGTTATTGAACTGTCTTTTGAGCAGGCATTGAATACGGTGGCATTCAACTTGTCTAATCTTGCTCGAGTGCCATATAAAATCCTTAAGGCATCGATAAAAATACCTTACAACGTTAACAAGGTAAACAATTATACCATGCCCGGTCACGATAAGCCCTATAAGGCTATTTATGGCTTGCTAGAAAAGAAATTAAAGCAACTTGGCTTTAATTTAATTACGGCACCAGTGCCTGGGGTGGTCAAGTTTGCAGCCGGTTCTTGGGTGGCTGCAGGCGCAACTTTGTATAATTTACATGTCGGGAGTAGAGAGAAAACATTTAGTGCGGTTTATCAACGAATAGCGGAAGGGAAAAAAAAGGAAAAAATAAAAATGGACTCACCGGGGGGGATGCTTTTTGATTCTGTGATTGATGGCACTTCTACGGCTGCTTTTAAAGGGATACGCAGGGCCTGGCAATCAGAGGGAAGTGAAAGCGGCGTTATTTTCGATAAACAGTACGTTAACGAACATGTTGGTGACGCTAATGAGGAAACACTTCCGCAAGCGCACTGGGGCGAAATGGCGGCCGAAAATGATAATGCTGCATGGGCGAATGCTGCGGCGAACGAAAGAGAAGTCGAGCCGGTGAGTCATTCATCGTCATTACAGCAACAAACAGATGTTAAGCCGTTCTCTGATAATCGTGACCCGACTTCCGACCAACCCCGAGTCAGACGTAAACGGACAGTGGTGAATGAGGCTACCGCTCAATCTCATCAAGAACCTGGTACAGTACCAGTCCCCGCGACTCTAGAGTCAGAACATTTTGATTTTGATCGTGGCATACGTTATCAAGACTTCTCCGATGAACAGAAAAAACAAACCTATTTACATGCCATTAAATTCGTATTACTTCAAATAGAAAATGATGAAAACTTACGACAAGAAATTAGGAGTAAGGCCTCTCTTGCCAGGATAGGTGCCAAGATCGCAGTTCCTGTTGATATAAAAGGATACAAACTGAATAACACAATTTTCCTTCCTGATAATGCGGGCTCCAAATCGGGGGTTCTTATCCGTTTAGATTCGGAAATACCTTATTACTATGTCAGCGAAGGGAAAGACCTTTTAGCAAACATTGAATGGGCCATGCCTTA
>NZ_JAZGQE010000324.1:0-2089 GCF_048593885.1 Yersinia sp. 1252 StPb PI
CGTTTCTAAGTTGGCATTCATTCTTTTTTCAAAAATGTCCGGGCTAATACCCAACGTCTTTATACTTTTATTATCAGGGTTGCGAGGTTCCTCTATAAGCACTTGAGGCGCGATTGATTTGGTCTTTTCTTCATGCTTATCAATTGTTTTTTCTGGTATAGTCGTTGTGACGGATGAGCGAGAGTTGGCTGATGTCAATATTGTCTCTTCCGGTATCGGGATTACCACAATAATCAAAAAGGTAAAAGCAACAACTGTACCAACAATAACCCCACTTGTTTTACTCACCCAGTATCGATGACCTTTATGAATGAAATATTTTGCTAAAAATTTAGCAATAATCACCCAGATTACTAGTGTTGCTATTAGTATTAATAGTTCTTTCATTTAGACTCCATTCACTATTATTTGGCTTTAATCTGTTTACCACTCTGAATATTTAAGGTGGATTTAATATTGAATTAACTCAGAATTAAAGTCTGTTTTGTTGTGATATACCATCCCATAACAGCAGAGATCTACCATAGATCTCCGTCCCAGTCATTGAATTATCGTTATTTGAGCTTGTGCTGATATTGCCTGTCCGGTTCCAGCAGACAAACGACTTGCTGTCATTGAAAGTTTTACCGGTGTGTGGTGGAACATCCCGCAGTCATAAGTTGTATGATCCGGTATAGTCTAAGTCCCGCCAGAATGTTAGCTTTCTACAGAAAGTACCGATACTTCGATCCACTAGATAAATATTTCAAATGAAAAGCCACCGGCTTATAAGGCCAGTGGCTTAAACTCGTAGGTGGTTAAAATCGCTGATGAGTATCCTTCTTTGGATACTTAATCGAATACGCCATTTATTACTGATGCAACAATCGCTGTACTTAATGCAATAAGTACTAAGTCATTGCCAACTATACGCCACTCATATCCTGGGTAAGAAGGTAGCTGCCCCAGTAAAGATGCAGGGACTGCTTTCTTAGCGATGCCTGGTGGGAGCGGCTTACCCCGTGCCAGATTTTTAGCGATACCGGGAGGTAATGACTGATAACCAGTCAATCCGTAATTAACAGCTAATGGGCGCACACGGTCATAGGTTAGATTCACTGAAACTAAATTATCACTACCATTTTTAGCTTTATTCCCCTTATTAGCGGGCCCATTGCCCCCACTATTACCGTGGTTTCCGCCACTGTTTCCGTGTCCACCGCCATTCCCATTACCGGGATTAGCTATGGAAGGAGCTGAAGATAACGCTAGAGAAGCAATCAGCGCTAATGCGATCACAGACAAACGGTGCTTAAACATTTTCTATTACCTTTGCTAGTCGCTATATATAGATTAAATCTAGCTAATCCTATCTATATAAGCCATATAAAATGGTCTTATTTCATACAATGAGCGGTAGCTGTTAAATACTAAACCTAAGAACACCACCATTAGCAAGATAACTAATAGACGTCGCACCATATTTTGATCCCCCACCTTTTGGTGAGACAATTATTCAGGCATGAGGAATATCCTCATGATTTCCATATTGATGTTTATTTGCTATAAGAGTTAACTGAACGCACATATTGAGATAGAGGACCCTGTTATGCTCATTTATGATGTTTTTGGTCGCCGTTTGGGTGTTAAAAGTGTTGCCAATGAATGGCAGCTATTCCGAGTAGATTGCAATGAGGGGAAATCATCTCGAATATATGACGTCATTATTCCTTCATTTTTGACTGAGGAAGAAATAGCTGGGTGGTTAGCTGATATCTACCATGAAGCCGCGAGTGAAAAACACCCCGATGTAAAAAGGATAAAATGAGTCACTACAAGGGATGTTGGATAGAAATAATTGCCGCCACGGAACAAATACCACCAGCCAAGCTAGCCTTAACTTTTGCGGTCATTTATACCTCGGCCTCGACTTTTTTTAATGCTTTACCAATTACCTCAACAGCCGCTGGGCGTTTATCCCCGTATCACTTTCCTACATGGGTATACGTTTAGGTATGCGACACGGATCTTAACTCAATTTTTATCAAAAAATACAATATATTCAAACTCCCAAAAACATAATAACGAACTCTTTTTATTAGTTAAAAGG
>NZ_JAZGQE010000325.1:0-2084 GCF_048593885.1 Yersinia sp. 1252 StPb PI
AATTATTACAGGCAAAACTAACTTCAATCAGAAGATTGGCTTACCGTTGCTGTCTTTAACATTGGTTTTCCAAGCTGCACGAACCTGTTCAACCACTTCTTTTGGTAATGTGGCGTAATCCAGCGCATTAGCTTGTTCAGCACCGTTTTTGTATGCCCAATCAAAGAACTTCAGTACTTCAGTGCCTTTAGCCGCATTTTTCTGCTCTTTGTGCACCAAAATGAAAGTAGTAGAGGTAATTGGCCAAACATCATCACCTTTCTGATTGGTTAAGTCTTGAGCAAACGTTTTGCTCCAGTCTACACCTTTGGCCGCAGCGCTAAAGCTTTGCTCTGTTGGGCTGACTGGTTTGCCATCGGCTGAAACCAGTTTGGTGTAAGCCAGGTTATTTTGTTTGGCATAAGCGTATTCCACATAACCAATGGCACCTGGCAAGCGCTGAACAAATGCCGCAATACCGTCGTTACCTTTACCACCTAAACCGGTCGGCCAGTTAACCGTTGAGCCTGCACCCACTTTCTCTTTCCACTGCGCATTCACTTTAGCCAGATAGCTGGTGAATACGAATGAAGTGCCAGAACCATCAGCACGGCGCACCACTGCAATATTTTGATCTGGCAATTTAACGCCCGGATTCAGCTTCACAATCGCCGGGTCATTCCACTTCTTCACATTACCCAGATAAATATCACCCAGTGTTTTACCGTCTAAAGTCAGTTCACCAGATTTGATGCCAGGGATATTAACGGCCAGCACCACACCACCAATCACAGTTGGGAATTGGAACAAACCTTCAGCCGCCAGCTTATCGTCTGCTAATGGCGCATCAGAAGCACCGAAATCAACAGTATTGGCAATGATTTGTTTTACGCCACCTGAAGAGCCGATCCCTTGATAGTTAACTTTGTTACCTGTTTCTTTCTGATAAGAATCTGCCCACTTGGCATACACCGGCGCGGGGAATGTCGCACCTGCACCTGTCAGGCTTGCAGCAGCGAACGCGGACACAGTGGTCATAGATAAAGTCGCTGCCACAATGCTGGCTACGGTGGTACGCATCAGTTTCATAATCCCTCCTAATGGGATATTAGAATTAACTCTATACCAAAGAACCTGGTATTGCAGGATGGGCTGAGTAATGAACCAAGCTAACAACGCTGCAACTCAAGTACCAAGTGTATAAATTGTTTTCATCAGATTAAGTATGGTGCAGGAGGGAAAATAGGACAGTTTAATGACAGAAAAATGTATGAAATATTACAGTTATATGACAAACCACTGGAGTTAAAATAAAATCATTATTTATCATTAGATTAGCCTGTTTTTTATCTTTTTATTTGTGATGATTTCAGTTGTGGTCGTGGTTGGTCACTGTTTTCCCGTAGCGTTGCGCTGTGGGTTCGATACGACGAAATCGTTTCTGATAAAATAACGTCGTTTTTTATCACGTTTAATCCATTATATTAACGAATAAATTCAATTGAATGATGTTGTATTTATTCTCAGCGCTGAGCATATTCAACAAATTGGATGAGTAAACGTAAGATAACGGAATAAGGAGAGGAAACTCAATAAAAATACGAATATATTGCCTATCTTTTCATTCTCATCACCATCCTGCTGTGCACATTTTCCCAGACGGCTTCCCTCTATTCTCTATTTCCTCAGTGGTTTTTTTTTGCATTGCTGCTAACATTATTTTCTAGGGTTACGATACTGAGTAACACTGAATTAATTTACTCTATTGAACATCTTCACCATTTTAATAAATTTTCAATATTACACACAAAAAAATCATCGTCTCAGGAGAAAATATTTCTTTCTTAACAACACATTGGCTCTTTCCGAGCCAGTCTCGCGGATAGGACAAGTAACCAACGCGGCTACCTACATGAAACTGGCAGCATGCGAAAGATAGAAAATATAAATTTTCAGTCAATGTTTTTGATTTACTAAGCCAATACCTTGTTTTATTACGCTGAATATTTGTCTCTATATTCTATTGAACGCCCTATGCTTTAGAGAATTTTCGTATAGATAATTACAGCAAACTCATTGGGAAATGATATTATGCAATCTGCAAC
>NZ_JAZGQE010000326.1:0-2077 GCF_048593885.1 Yersinia sp. 1252 StPb PI
ATTGGCAATAAAAAAGCCGGTCAAAGACCGGCCGTAACACTAACTAATTATCTGGCCACATAAGCCATAATGTGAATAAAAGTAAAAATAATGATGATAGCGGATGTATTATAGTCCTCGGTTATTGTATTTTACTTATCAATTTGTGCTGCTGATATATTTTTTCAACTTGTTGTTTTATATGTAAATTGTATTTGTTCTTGATTATAAGTGCTATATTTTTGGTGTTTTTAATATTTGTTAAAGTTCGCCAGTATTTACATTCTGAAATACTTTATTGGACATATGAAACATTATCCGTCACTTAGTAGCATTTTCTGTATAGATTAATCCTAATCTTATTCCCACAATAGAGAAACCCCATTGGGATTAATTGCTCGAAAGAGCAGTGGCATAATCAAATCTAATAATAGAGGATAATAACGATGAAACTTCGAGTTCTTTCTCTGCTGGTTCCGGCTTTATTAGTCGCAGGTAGTGCAGGTGCAGCTGAAATTTACAACAAAGACGGCAACAAACTGGACTTGTTCGGTAAAATTGATGGTCTGCATTATTTCTCTGACAATAAAAGCAACGATGGCGATCAGTCCTACATGCGTTTCGGCCTAAAAGGCGAAACACAAATTAATGACCAACTGACCGGTTATGGCGAGTGGGAATATCAGGCAAACCTGAATAAAGCTGAAAGTCAGGATCAAGGCAACTTCACCCGTGTTGGCTTTGCGGGTCTGAAATTTGCGGATTACGGTTCTCTGGATTACGGCCGTAACTACGGTGTGCTGTACGACGTAACTTCATGGACTGACGTGCTGCCAGAGTTTGGTGGCGATACATATGGTGCGGATAACTTCCTGTCTCAACGTGGTAACGGCATGGCGACTTACCGTAACACCAACTTCTTTGGTCTGGTGGACGGCCTGAACTTTGCGCTGCAATATCAGGGCAAAAATGGTAACGGTACTGAAACCAATAATGGCCGTGATGTACAAGGGCAGAATGGTGATGGTTACGGTATGTCCGTATCTTACGATTTGGGCTGGGGGGTGAGCGCTTCTGCGGCGATGGCCAGTTCTCTGCGTACTACTGATCAAAATAACCTGAAATTTGGTCACGGTGACCGTGCAGATGCATACACCGGTGGTTTGAAATACGATGCCAACAATGTCTATCTGGCGGCTAACTATACTCAGACTTATAACCTGACCCGCTTCGGTGATTTCGGCAATAACAATGCCGATGCAGGTTATGCTAACAAAGCGCAAAACATTGAGTTAGTGGCTCAATATCAATTTGATTTCGGCCTGCGTCCATCCGTGGCTTACCTGCAATCCAAAGGTAAAGACCTTGGCAACGGCTATGGTGACCAGGATCTGTTGAAATACGTTGATGTCGGCGCAACTTATGCCTTCAACAAAAACATGTCCACCTACGTTGATTACAAAATCAACCTGTTGGATGAAAATACCTTTACCAAAAACGCCGGTATCAACACTGATGATATCGTAGCTGTTGGTGTGGTTTACCAGTTCTAATTCTGATTACAGGATAAGTTCTGAGGCAGAACGCGGTCACCTGGCCGCGTTTTTTTTGTGTCGGTCATCAGGCTGGTATTGTTAGGGCAGGATGTTTATCCGCCGAAGGCAGCTCTTACGTGCATTGAAAACAGCCGATGGTTTATCAAAAGTCGCACTATTTTTAGCCGCACAGACTTTTTTTGACCAATTTTGGTGTGAAGTTTAACCAAACGAATCGAATTTCAATTTTTTCTGAATGAAACACTAGACATATCATCGCGCTATAGATGATAATGCTGCCCATTGGAAGGATGGCCGAGTGGTTTAAGGCAACGGTCTTGAAAACCGTCGACTGTAACAGGTCCTAGAGTTCGAATCTCTATCCTTCCGCCAAATTTAAAGCCCAAGCTTATCGCAAGCTTGGGCTTTTTTGTTTGTGTTTTTTTCGGGTATGTCATATCGCCCCTGTTGCCCGGGATCGTTTTTTATCTGTTTTTGTGTATGTAATTCATCCCTGATGACAGCCCCCCATCGGGAGTAACCCCGTTTTTTTCGTGATTTAC
>NZ_JAZGQE010000327.1:0-2068 GCF_048593885.1 Yersinia sp. 1252 StPb PI
AGTTGACTCTCCATTATTAAATGACTCATCCATTGAAGTGGAATAATCTACAACAAAAACCACATCTATTTTCTCTATCGGCGCACTGATTATGTTTTTTCGTGCCGTTCCCCTATCTGTTGCACTTATCATTGCACCTAAATTGGTTAACGGATTGTTAGATAAAAATTGGGCGGAGTAGCTCATATTGATCTCAGCCGCATATTCAATCCTGTTATTATTATTGATTATATCGATAGTGGGTACTGAAAATATTTCTGCTGGCAGGTAAGCATGAGCATAAGAACTCACTACGGCTTCATTCTGCGCTATTTGAGTTACACTCGGAATGCTATTATTATTTTCTACGGTCAGTGCTAATGTTGCTTGCTCCATTGCATCTGAGAGTTTAGCTTTTTTTTGTAAAAAATGAGTTAGCTCAAAAGAAAAAAATATTAGCCCAATAACCAGGGGCAAAAATATAATAAAGGGCAATAAGATAGCCCCCTGCTCATTCTTTATCAATGACACCAATAGTCGTACTTTAACGTGAGTAAATCTATTTTTTATCATAAATAGCCTCTGTTTTATAAATAAGCTCATCCTCGCCAGGATTAACGCTCGATAGTTACCGCTGATGACCTTAATATAGGGATGGATTCTATCTGGCTAAACAACGCTTGATACCCTGTGGGGGCAGGTAAACATAAGGTCACCTGGTACAGTGGCACCCATCGGCCACGATTACTGAAAGGTGATAAATCGGCCATGTCACGCAACAACCTAATGGGATGACAAGTACCGACGCTAAACTCTTCACTCTTAGTATCATTAATAATCTTATTACCAGGCGCTGCTGATTCAGTGGGATTAAAATGTAATGTTTCAACTGTTATTGCGAAATCATTACTGGATATACCCGAGGTTAATAGCATATTTCTCGCCAGAGTTGTTAAATCATTAACATTATTTTGAGTTAGCGTTTCGTCGTCAGAATATAGCTTATTCCTTTCCCGAATTATTCCGGCAAGCGAATATGATATTCGATCCAGTTTACCTACGGTTGATTGATATTCAGTCACTGAAATCAATAGTTTTATTAATAGCATTATTATAAAAATGACAAATGAAAACTCTATAATAGCTGAGCCATTGTTGTTTTTAATAAAGTCTATATTATTGATTTTCTTGTACAAAAATCACCTCGCGTGATAACTGGATATTAGCCCAGTGTGAGGGAATAGGGAAAAAAAGAGGGTGATAGATATAAGTTACTGTGTATTTGGCCAGTGGCGACGTTTCGGAGCCTGAGTATATCTGATTAATGAGATCAGATATATTATTGCTAAATTCTACAGTAGTATTAATCGCATTATTATTTGTTATGAAAGCACCTAAAATACCATTCTGAGCAGTTAAACTTTGCCTCAATATGGCACTATTGCTGTCCTCTCTATTCTTAGTCGATTTTACTGCTTCTGAAACCGCCAGATCTAAACTGGCAGAGATATAGAGCAAACGGCTTATCTCTGCACAGGAGAGTAACGTCAATAAAAATAGAACAAAGACTACCGTAAACTCAATAGTAACCGACCCCTCATTTGAACAAGAGAATTGCTCTCTCATCTTACTCATTTACGCACCTTTATCACTTAATCTCTCTTGCTGAAGGCTCTGAACTTGACTTAGGGCGAGTATTAACTCATCCGGGTCTTTAGCCATTTTTTCAGCAATAATGATTTTTTTTGCATAGGTTGTATCACCGAGTTGAATCAGTGAAAAGACCAGGTTATGTAACCTTAAAGAGCTTTTTTTACCCGCCAAATAATCAGGTAATAATATTCTCACTGCATCGCTATAACGGTTATCAAGCATTGCTACTACAGCAAGATTATTCATTGCCGTCTCATCAGGAATAAATAAGGCCCGCGATTTTTCAATAGCCACTTCTGCTTTACGCACTTTACCACTATTAGCCAATACAATGCCGTGTAAGTTGTGAGCTTCTGCATTATTAGGAGAAATAGTTAATAATTTATTTATAACTGTTATGGCATTTGTCGAATCATTATTATTAATCAGGTTTTTG
>NZ_JAZGQE010000328.1:0-2053 GCF_048593885.1 Yersinia sp. 1252 StPb PI
AGTAAATCGATTGGCAGTAAGTCCATCATGTTCATCAATAAAACCCAAACAAACACGGTCAGGGCTAATGGTGCTATAACCCAGGAGGTCCAGTCGCTGATGTACGGTTGTCCGCGCACATCACTGAACTGTCTCATGAGCGCAGACGCTTTGGTTACCGCTGTATTTGGCAGTTATTATGTAGTACTCCGGTTTTTAGTGACACCGCAGTGAGAGTTTTTGACCAGTTTTTTGCATAAATCACAGCTGATAGGCCGCCGAGGGTAACTGTTTAGCCGATCTTTATTACATCCTGTGTGCCAGGCCTCTGTTAAATGCCGCACTTCAGATAGAGTTCGAAATAGAAACATGTCGAGTACTTCTGTTCTCAATGTCTTGTTAAACCGCTCTATAAACCTGTTTTGCATCGGTCTGCCTCGCGGGAAAAAGTCAAGCATGACGCCATTGCTTTCTGTTCATTCAGCCAGAACCACCGCGGACAGTTCGGGTCTATAGTCACTTCGAATATAAGCTAGCTAACCCCTCTCTGTACTGAACCTGTCTGATATTCTGACTAAACTGTGAGCCGGTATATTCAAGTCAACTTCGACGGCCAGTGCCTCCCGATTAAGATCATCAACCACGTTGAACAACCGAAATCGGCGCCCGTCGGCCAAAGCATCATTTATAAAGTCAACTGACCAGCAATGGTTCATTTTTAATGGGGCAACTAAAGGCTGAGGGTGCTGGTTAGGTAACCGTTTATTCTCCCCATGCTTGAGACTAAACTTCAGCTGGTAATTCTCCTCTTCCCGCTCTTTCATCCGCTTGATATCCGGAGACCCCATCCCTTCGTATTTGGATTTTCAGTTGTAGTCGCGAGCTTCCGACACACGGCTTTCGCGACAAACACCCTTCACATGATGGCCACTTTCAACTTCTTTCAGAATCCGCAGGAACTGGAGTTCAGTAAAACGCGCTTTCTTCATGGTGGTTCTCCTGCTGGATGTATTTCAACCAGAAAACTCTACTAAGAGGTAAGACTAAATTCAGGAGCTACAACTACGATGCGTAAGATATTCGGGTAAACCCACGCAGAATAGTTTTATCTAGGGCTTCGATGGCCGTTTTCGGGATGAGTGCCTGAATGAATATTGGTTCTGCGCCATTCACTCATGCGAGAAATATTATGAGTGAATGGCGGAAGGATTATAACGCCTATAGACACATTCGATGCTGAACTATCTGACTCCCCAGGAGTTTGCACCGAACTGGTATCATAGTGATTTTGACAATGACAGAAATGATATTCCTAAGTGAGTATTGTATTTAATTTGGTGGACAAGTCACGCCTGAAATGGAACTCGAACCGTAAGCCATAAGCCATAAGCCATAAGCCATAAGCCATAAGCCATAAGCCATAAGCCATAAGCCCGAGAATCTAGATCACATTAGTCATAGTATATCAATGAGTTATAAGTTTCTTCAATATTGACTAAGGAAGAATATCGCTTATAAATAGAACGTTTGCGGGCTTTGCACTCTTTAAGTGACAAATAAAATCCTATTATCTGACAGGAATAGAAATGTCCCGTCATAGGGTGCCAGAGTTAGGAGATTTAACCCTCCTCTCTTCTGAATGTTAAAAATCCCAAATTGTTTAGATTGATTTTTATGTCTATAATTCATCATAGTGGTAAAAAAACCAATATAAATTATTGGTCAAAATACCATTAGTATTGAATACACATCCAGTGATATCGGTAGTAAAAAAGGGAACTGGTCCTTTCATTTTATTTTTCACAATAACCTGATTGCAGCTTTATGATAACAGCGTGGAGAAAACACTTAAGTATAAGTTGGTTACAATATAACATTAAACGTTAAAAATCGTATATTATGGCCTTCGTAGTAATTAAGCCTCTAATCCCTTTTGCTCTTAAGTCTACTTAACATGTACATAGAGCAAACGGAGCGACTGTTCTCGAAACTGTCAAGATTTGCAGTTAAGCATAGATCTGACTCATCACATCAGGATCTTAGCTGTGTCAAAAACATATATTTCCTTATACAG
>NZ_JAZGQE010000329.1:0-2028 GCF_048593885.1 Yersinia sp. 1252 StPb PI
CACCCTGTTTTGTTTTCTTTAAGTAAACGTAGGGTGCCTTGCGGTATGTGGATAAGAAAACTTCATCTAGCGTGTTATCCAAACCTATTAATATAGGAGTAATTGTAGGATGTAATATCTTAATTGCATGGGAATTTAATGTCACATATAACGAAGTAAAAAAACAACTTATAAACACTGCCAGTAACACAACTTTATAACGAAAACCAACGCCGGATAAAATGTATTCATTATTTTTAACAACATCAAGACAATCTACTCTCCCCCCACCACCTCTTTCTTTTTCTTTTTCTTTACTTGAAATAAAAATCGGCTTAATACCAATGCAATATCCTTTTTTGGGGATAGTCGTCACTAATTCATGTGCTTTATCATCTAATGCATTACGCAAGTTACTAATTGTTTGTGTTAGTGTGTTATCTGTTACATAGCTACCTCCCCATATCTCCTTCTCAATATCATCGCGGGTGAGAGAGTCTGGATAATTATGACATAATAAAGATAACACTTCAGACTCTTTATTCCTCATTTTTATCAAAGAACCCCGTTTATTGATCATTCTCTTTTGTGGAGTAAAGAGAATATCTCCAATCATTATTTCATCCATTTCCTGCCCCACATGGTAGTCATCACTAAATAAAATAGCAGAAATAGTGTTACCTGACAGTCTCCTTCAAACATTAATAAAGTTAAATCCGTTAGTTTTAAGCGAAAAATGATAGGGAATATAAGCATCAATAACAAGGATGGAAGTCTATCAATAAATATTGATAACCAACAAAAAATATCCACCATGATAATTACATTTTTGAGATATTATTAGTAACAATGAAAAATCAAGAAGGTGAATGATCATAATGAAACTCAGGGTGATTTTATTTTTCACACCAATTATTTTTGGATGTCAAACACACAAAAATGAAAATTTAACTCAAAAAGTAAAAATAGAACAATTAACTGCATTAACGGCTGGGATGCGTTATCTAAAAGAAATATGTGGTATGGAAAAGTTACCAAGTGAAGAGAAAATAGTGAGTAGTGCCATAACCATGATGAATTCTGATAACTCTCTCAGTTTACAGCAGAGTAGTCATTCGCGGTCAGAACTAACAGACGTAAGATATGAAAAATTAAAAAATGATGGTATGAATAACGATTACAAATGTAAAGAGTTGAGCGAAATATTAAATAAATTCATTATTAAAATAGGCTAACAACCTCCCCTAGAAATAGATGAGCCATACCGGCCAGACAAATATAAGGGCCAAAGGCGATGTGTTTTACTTTCTTCTTCGACAAGAGAGAAATCACCATAGAGATAATGATACCTAAACCAGAGGATAACAATATCAACATGGGTATTGCTGATACACCAAACCAAGCTCCCATCGCTGCCATTAATTTAAAATCACCATATCCCATTCCCTCGACACCCTTAAGTAACTTAAATAACCAATAGGGTAACCACAAAAAAACATAACCCACTACAGCACCTAGCACAGCAGATGACAGAGAACAAAAAACATTATTTATATTAAAAACAAGTCCTATCCATAGTAATGGCAATGTAATACAGTCTGGAAGTAAGTAACAATCAAGATCGATAAAAGACAACGTAATCAGCGACCAAATTAAAAGTAAACAGGCAACTGTTGAATAATCGTTTTCAGCCCAAAAGGCAACAAGTAAGGTTAAAAGAGCCGTCAGTAACTCTACAATTAGATAACGAGGATTAATTCTCTGCTGGCAGCACCGGGATCTACCACGTAATAATAACCAACTGACTACGGGAATATTGTACCTAATAAGTAACGGGCTATTGCAACTTGGGCAAAATGATTTTGGAAAACATAAATTAATGTTGTCTTTGAGGCTATTACCCTTAATTCCTCGACTAACGCCCTTATGTTTTGGCGCAGTAGCAGAAAGCATAATTGGCAGGCGATAGATAACAACATTCAAAAAACTCCCTATGCATAGCCCAACAACAGTATAAAATAAAACACCGACCAGACTATAAGTATCAAT
>NZ_JAZGQE010000032.1:0-36501 GCF_048593885.1 Yersinia sp. 1252 StPb PI
TAAAGAGCGTTCGTTACCCGTTTGCCTTTCGGCGAATCTTACGGTAACGCGGGAGGCAGATAATACGCTTTCCCGCTGAAGAGTCAAGAGTTTCTTTGGTTTCTTTCGAAGTCAAAATCATTCTTTTCGCTTCCTGACCCGGCGAAGTATGTTTCGTTGTTCCCGGTCAGTGGAGGCGCATTATAGGGAGTTCCTGACAGCCTGCAACCCCTAATTTGAAAAAACTTTTCAACCGCGTTTTATTTCAACGATTTGCCGTGATAAACGGCATTATTGCTATTTTTTGTACTGTAGCGCCAAGAAATCCTGAGAAAAACTGCTTACCTGTTGCCAATCCGTATATTCAACTTCTTTACTGGTATCCGTTTCGCCGCCCGTCATACGCATAATAAGTTGAATCATCACCCGATCTATCCAGCGATAACGGGGATAACGCAAAGCGCCCGCAAATACCGCACATAGCGTTGGCTGCCACGGGGTACTGAGTAAGAACTTACGCACATAGGCATTGGTTTGCGGGGATCGCTTTTCCGGCTTGCGTGCTGTCAGATTCACCGCAAAGAACGCACTCGGCATCTGATTAAGTTGTTCAACGTGTTTGTTGACGAATTTACTCAATACTGGGCTGAAGTGCCCATAACGCACCGACGCACCAATCATGACTTGCTGGTATTGATTCAGATCGATTTGCCCTACCTGCGATAAGTCCTGTATTTCACAGGTAGCTGCCGCTGATAACTGTTTAGCTATATAAGAAGCAATAGTCTGTGTTTGGCCATCTCGGCTGGAGTAAAGAATCAGAACTTTCATTGCAATGTTCCTTATGCAGAATTACTCACGCCAGAATGTTGGAGTGAATAGAACCAGCAGGGTGAAAACTTCTAACCGACCAAATAGCATGGTGATCACCAATATCCACTTGGCGGCCGGATTCATCGACGTGAAGTTATCAGCTACCACCCCCAGACCAGGGCCAAGGTTATTCAGCGTCGCAGTCACCGCCGCGAAAGCAGAGAACTCATCAACACCGGTCGCGATAATAGCCAGCATGCTAATAATAAATACCAGAGCATACGCGGAGAAGAATCCCCAGACCGCTTCCAGGATTCGTTCCGGCAGCGCCCGCCGCCCCAATTTGATGGTATAAACCGCATTCGGGTGGACCAGTCGCTTTAACTCACGCGAACCTTGCAGGTAGAGCAACAGAATACGGATAACTTTCAGGCCGCCACCGGTTGAGCCCGCACAACCACCAATAAACGCAGAACATAGTAAGAGTATCGGCAGGAACAACGGCCATTTTGAAATACTGTCAGTGGTGAAACCCGCAGTAGTAGCCATTGATACTACTTGGAAAAATGCCTGATTTATCGTCTCCAGACCGGATTTATAGACATTATGATACCAAAGCACCAAGGTACACACGGCGACCAGTGTCAATTGGACAAAGATAAACATACGGAATTCAGGGTCACGCCAATAAACTTTTAAACTGCGCCCACTCAATACCGCGAAGTGCAAACCAAAGTTACAACCGGAAATCAGCAAGAAGATAGCGATAATGGTGTTAATAGTTGGACTGTTGAAGTAACCGATACTGGCGTCATGGGTCGAGAAGCCGCCAATCGCAATTGTCGAGAAGCTGTGGGAGATGGCATCAAATACCGACATCCCTGCCCCCCATAAAGACAGCGCGCAAGCAATGGTCAGTAAGACATAGATAAGCCACAGGGTTTTAGCCGTCTCCGCAATGCGGGGCCGCATTTTATTATCTTTCAATGGGCCAGGCATTTCCGCCCGATAGAGCTGCATTCCCCCGACCCCCAAGATAGGCAGGATAGCCACTGCTAACACGATTATCCCCATACCGCCGAGCCATTGCAGCATTTGGCGATAAAATAGAATGGCTTTAGGCAGTGAATCTAACCCTACTAATGTGGTCGCGCCAGTAGTAGTCAGCCCGGAGAATGATTCAAAGAATGCATCCGTTAATGAAAGATTAGGCCGCTCTGAGAATAAGAAAGGTAATGCCCCTACACTGCCCAGCACCGTCCAGAACAGAACCACGATGAGAAAGCCCTCACGAGGCTTTAACTCATGCTTCTGTTTTCGGTTCGGCAACCAAAGAAAGAGGCCGATTGCCAGAGCAACAAAAAAGGTTTCGCTGAAGGCACGGCCGGCACCATCACGATAGATCAATGCCACCAGTCCGGGAATAAACATTGTTCCAGAGAATAAGATGACCAGCAGACCAACAATACGGGTTATGGCACGAAAATGCATTCCGGCACGTTCCTTAGCAATTCACTTGGATGGGGATTATTGCGAAATGGGCGTCAATTGCAACGTACCACGACTGAGATCACGCAATTTGTCCCCGGTCTGACTGGCTTGAGTTGCTGGCAAAGAGAGATGAAGCGTTACGAATTGTGCGTACTCACTCCGTATAATCTGGCCTTCAACCTGCTGTAACAAGGTTTCTACTATGGCAAGCTGCCCATAGTCACACTGCAAAGTATATTCTACCTGTGGGACTTTATATTTTACTTCGATCTGTTTTAACGCTTGTTGAACACCGCTACCATAAGCCCTTACTAACCCACCAGTACCGAGTTTGATGCCACCATAATAGCGCACAACTACTGCGGTTATCTCACCAATACCACTCCCCATCAGTTGAGCCAAGATAGGTTTACCCGCAGTACCTGAGGGTTCACCATCATCAGAAAAACCTAATTGCTGCGAATCCGTCGGCTTACCGGCAACAAAAGCCCAGCAATGATGCCGGGCGGTGGGATGCTGCTGCTTAACCTGCTGAACAAAATCTTTCGCTTCACTCACCCCGCTGGTATGGGCCAGCAAGGTGATAAAACGACTTTTTTTGATCTCTTCGCTGATAGTCACCGGACTTGCAGGGATTAGATAAGGCTGCATCAGGCCAGTTTCAGGTCACGTGTCATGTTCTCAACCCGGTTATCGTGAATAACGATATTATCTTCTATACGAATACCGCCGTAAGGCTTCAGCGCATCAATACGTTCCCAATTGAAATACTTGCTGAACTCACCGTTACGCCAAGGTGCCAGCAGAGATTCGATGAAGTACAGACCCGGCTCAATAGTCAGTACCATACGCGGTTGTAAAATACGCGTACAACGCAAGTAAGGGTATTTGGATGGTGCGCCAAGATGGGTGCCTTTATCATCTTGCATAAAACCAGCAGTATCATGCACTTGTAGCCCAAGAGGGTGGCCTAACCCGTGCGGCAGGAATGGGCAGGTAATGCCTTGTTCGACCATGGCCTCTTCACTGATACCGGTAACCAGATGATGCGTACGCAATAACTTCGCAATGCGCTGATGCATCTGGATATGGTAATCGGTATAGCGCTCACCACTTTTAATGGTTTTGATCAGTTCAAGCTGCTCGGTATTAAGGTCATTAACCAACGCGGCAAAATCGCTATCACTGTTTGCGGCGTAAGTGCGAGTCAGATCTGCGGCATAACCGTTATATTCCGCACCGGCATCCATCAAGAAACTACGCATTTCTGCCGGAGGCTGATGTTGGAACGTGGTGTAATGAAGTACCGCCGAGTGTTCATTCAGCGCAACAATATTATCGTAAGGGACATCAGTATCACGATGACCGGTAGCCATCAGATAGGCCAGATTGATATCGAACTCACTCATACCGGACTGGAACGCTTCATGTGCTGCACGATGGCCGACAACTGCCGTCTTTTGTGCTTCACGCATACAAGCCAGTTCATAATCCGTTTTATAAGAACGATAGAAATGCAGGTAATCCAATACTGGTTGCGGGTTAATGTTTTCAGCACTAAACCCCAGCGCCTGCGCACGTTGTTGGGCATAACCGATATAGGCCACACGCTCCCGTTGCACCGGTAATTGCTGAGCAATATCATCTGCATTGGCTAATGGCTGGATATCGATAGCCTTGGTCCAGAAGCTATCTGGTAATGGCTCAACACTGTGCCAATAATCAACTGGGGAATAAAACCATAATTTTGGTGTATTAACCCCATCGACCCATAACCAACAGTTTGGTACTTGAGTGACCGGCACCCAAGCTTTGAACTGCGCATTGGCTTTAAAAGGATAGTCACGGTCATCGAGAAAAATACGTTGTAACTCACCGGAATGAATCAGTAAAGCGTCTAACTGATGGCGTTCCAGCACATCGCGGGTGCGCTGTTGTAGAGTGGATAAATGTTCGTTATATAAAGAAGCCAGCGTTTCCATCACAGTACCCTTTGCTATTAGAACTTAATTTTTTTCATCTTATCATAGTCGCCAGAATCATGTTTTAGCGACCGCTTATCTGCCTATCAAATACATTATCCGCCCCCAAAACTGAATATTTCCCCCTCCAATCCACTGCGAATAAATATGATAGAAATCAATTACCCCATCTGAATGACTGTGATCTTCACTGCAAAAAATCAATCTCTTATTTGCAATTCGTTAACAAAATATCCACACTTCCTGAATATCTGGTCATACCAGATCACATGCGCTTATTCAGGAGATAGATATGCTCTACCAAAGCGAAACACTACAGCTTCACTGGTTGGAAAACGGCATTGCCGAGTTGGTGTTTGATGCACCGGGTTCAGTAAATAAGCTGGATACTAAAACTGTAGCCAATCTGGGTGAAGCCCTAACGGTGTTAGAGAAACAAAGCGAACTCAAAGGGTTGCTGTTGCGCTCCGCCAAAGCGGCCTTTATCGTCGGTGCCGATATCACCGAGTTTTTATCCCTGTTTAATGCCCCACCAGAAAAGCTGCACCAGTGGTTGGTTTTTGCTAATGATATTTTCAACCGTCTGGAAGATTTACCGGTTCCGACCATTTCTGCGATCAATGGATATGCATTAGGTGGTGGCTGTGAATGTATTCTGGCCACAGATTTCCGTGTTGCCTCGCCAGAAACACGGATCGGTCTGCCGGAAACCAAGTTGGGCATCATGCCAGGCTTTGGCGGCTCCGTGCGATTACCACGTTTGTTAGGGGCGGACAGTGCATTAGAAATTATTGCCGCAGGCAAAGATGTGAATGCCGCTGAAGCATTAAAAATTGGTTTGGTTGATGCCGTTGTCGCCCCCGAAAAACTGGCCGATGCCGCCCTAATCATGCTGAAACAGGCGATTGACGGCAAGCTGAACTGGAAAGCCGCGCGTCAGCCGAAACTTGACCCACTGAAACTCAATTCAACTGAAGCGACCATGTGCTTTACCATTGCTAAAGGCATGGTGATGCAAGTCGCCGGGAAGCACTACCCAGCACCACTGGTTGCAGTAAAAACCATCGAAGCGGCCGCTAAACTTGGCCGAGCTGAAGCATTGAAACTGGAAACCAACAGTTTTGTCCCGTTGGCGGGTTCCAATGAAGCGCGCGCGTTAGTTGGGATATTCCTCAACGACCAATTTGTGAAAGGGCAGGCGAAAAAACTGTCGAAAGGTGCTAGTGCACCGAAACAAGCAGCAGTTTTGGGCGCCGGGATTATGGGGGGTGGGATTGCCTATCAGTCAGCACTGAAAGGTGTGCCAGTCATTATGAAAGATATTAATGACAAATCCCTGACCCTGGGGATGAACGAAGCAGCCAAGTTACTGAATAAACAGTTGGAACGCGGCAAAGTGGATGGCCTGAAAATGGCAAACATTTTAGCGACTATCCAACCCACTCTGGATTACACCGGCATTGAGCGTGCTCAGGTCATTGTGGAAGCGGTAGTGGAAAATCCCAAAATCAAAGCTGCGGTGCTGGCAGAGGCTGAAGCACTGATCGGCGAAGATACGGTACTTGCTTCTAATACCTCTACAATCCCTATCGACCAACTCGCAAAATCACTTAAACGCCCTGAGAATTTCTGCGGTATGCACTTCTTCAACCCCGTGCACCGCATGCCGTTGGTTGAAATCATTCGTGGCAGCAAAACCTCAGATAAAACCATCGCTGCGGTGGTGGCATACGCCACACAAATGGGTAAAACACCAATAGTGGTTAATGATTGCCCAGGCTTCTTCGTTAACCGCGTGTTATTCCCTTATCTGGCTGGGTTTGGCATGTTGGTTAGAGACGGTGCTGACTTCCGCCAAATCGATAAAGTGATGGAAAAACAGTTTGGCTGGCCGATGGGACCAGCCTATCTGCTAGATGTCGTGGGTATTGATACCGCACACCATGCACAAGCCGTGATGGCCGTTGGCTTCCCTGATCGGATGAACAAAGATTATCGCGATGCGGTTGACGTGATGTTCGATAACCAACGATTTGGCCAAAAAAATGGCCAAGGCTTCTACCGCTATACCCAAGATGCAAAAGGTAAGCCGCGTAAAGAAAATGACGAAATTGTAGATAGCTTGCTGGCAACAGTTAGCCAACCGATTCAGAAGTTCAGTGACGACGATATTATTGCCCGCACCATGATACCGATGATCAATGAAGTGGTGCGATGCCTGGAAGAAGGCATTATTGCCAGCCCAGCCGAAGGTGATATGGCGTTGGTATATGGTCTTGGCTTCCCTCCTTTCCACGGGGGTGTGTTCCGTTATCTCGATACTATCGGCAGTACAAACTATGTCGAAATGGCCCAGCGCTATGCTCACCTTGGCGCGCTGTATCAAGTCCCCGTAGGGCTGAGAGCCAAAGCTGAACACAACGAAAGCTATTATCCTGTGGCAGCAGCGCTGCTTGATGTTTCTACCAGTCAACCGGCATGAGGCCTGAAAATATGGAAAATGTAGTCATTATTGATGCCGTCCGTACACCGATGGGCCGCTCCAAAGGGGGCGCATTCCGTCAGGTTCGGGCTGAAGATCTCTCCGCTCACTTAATGCGTGAGGTTCTGAGCCGTAATCCTGGGCTAAACGCGGCCGAAATTGACGATATCTATTGGGGTTGTGTACAGCAGACGTTGGAGCAGGGTTTTAACATCGCTCGCAATGCTTCTTTACTGGCAGAAATCCCCCATAGCGTACCGGCCATTACTGTTAACCGCCTGTGTGGTTCATCAATGCAAGCTTTACATGATGGTGCCAGAGCCATCATGGTGGGTGATGCACAAATCAGTTTGATTGGTGGCGTAGAGCATATGGGTCATGTGCCAATGAATCACGGTGTGGACTTCCATCCAGGTATGGGCCGAACTGTGGCGAAAGCCGCCGGAATGATGGGATTAACTGCTGAAATGCTGGCAAAAATCTACAATATCAGTCGCCAATCTCAAGATGAATTTGCTGTTCGCTCTCACCAACGCGCTTATGCCGCGACTCAGGTGGGCCATTTTACCAGTGAGATTGTCGCCACCAATGGGCATGATGCTGATGGTATCCTGAAACGTTTTGATTTCGATGAAGTTATTCGCCCGGAAACTAATCTCGCAGGTTTGGCAGCATTGCGCCCAGCCTTTGATCCGGTCAATGGCACGGTGACTGCCGCAACATCATCTGCATTATCCGACGGTGCTTCTGCCATGCTTATCATGAGTGAATCCCGAGCTAAATCATTAGGTTTAAAACCGCGTGCCCGTATTCGCTCAATGGCCGTGGTGGGTTGCGATCCATCAACCATGGGTTATGGCCCCGTGCCCGCTAGCCAATTGGCATTAAAACGTGCCGGGCTAACCTTGGAAGATATTGGTTTATTTGAATTAAACGAAGCGTTTGCAGCTCAGTCGCTGGCTTGCCTGAAAGGGTTGGGTCTGCTGGAAAGCATGGATGACAAAGTGAACCTGAATGGTGGCGCTATTGCATTAGGCCATCCACTGGGTTGTTCAGGTGCTCGTATCTCTACCACCTTACTTAATCTGATGGAACGCCGTGACGTGCAGTTCGGTTTGGCAACCATGTGTATCGGTTTAGGCCAAGGCATTGCGACCATTTTTGAACGCGTATAACCTCCAAACGAATTAACCTAAAAAATATTAAGGGCCTGAATACAGGCCCTTATAACCGCTGTACCTGGTGTTTAGTTGCCGTTTTCCCGCCTGTCAGGGGCGGGCTTTTTTTATCCGCGATACAAACAACAATATGGATAAAATCTTAATATACCCAAAATAATTCAAGTTGCATGAAGGCAGCTAACACCGATGCAGCTTCAAATATGACCGGTAAATTAGATAAAGGCGAAAGCATCACCATAGATATGCGCTTCCTGAGCGCCGCGCTCAGCACAAAAACGCTCACGAGCAATTTTAGCCATTTCAAAACGGCCAGCGATATAGATATCTTGCTCAGCAAGAGAGCCATAGTCTTGTAATACAGCACTCAATACCGTTCCTGTGCGGCCACGCCACCCATCTTCCGGCTGCTCTACCACTGGGATAACTTTCAACTGTGGATACTTAATTGACAGCGCTTCCAGCTCGTTTAGATCATATAAATGCACGGCTTCGCGCCCCCCCCAATAAACAGACACTTCACGGTCAGGTTGCTCGGCTAACGCCGCCAATAAAATTGAACGCACATAGGAAAAACCAGTGCCGCCAGCAATCAGGACCAATGGACGTTCACTGCCCTCACGGAACCATGCTTCTCCGTGAGGAATATCCACATCCAGCGTTTTCTCTTTCAGAATACGGTCCATCACTGCCATGGCGTACAGATTCAGTTCCGACGCCCCGATATGCAGCTCGATAAAGTCTTGCTGCAACGGCGTGGATGCCATAGAAAATGGGCGCTTATCACGCTCGTCCATTACTACCATCAAATACTGCCCAGCACGGAAAGAAAACGCAGATGCAGGCACCAATTGCACCCGGTACACCGTATCGGTAATGGCCTCTACGGAGGTTACTTTACAGCTTAAAGTTGTCATGCCTTCCCTCTGTCGGGTCATCAAATGCAAAACCAAGGACAAAATCGACGCCGGTTAGCGTTTCGTCTCTTTGTCACTGAAAATGGCGAGCTCATCCCAAATAGCATCAATACGGGCGCGAACGTCTTCATCCATTTTAATTGGACGCCCCCATTCACGCGAAGTCTCAGCAGGCCACTTATTGGTGGCATCCAGCCCCATTTTCGATCCTAAACCGGAAACCGGTGAAGCGAAATCCAAATAATCTATTGGTGTATTTTCAATCAACACCGTATCGCGGGATGGGTCCATTCGGGTCGTAATTGCCCAAATGACATCATTCCAATCACGAGCATTAATATCATCATCACAAACAATAACAAATTTTGTATACATAAACTGACGTAAAAACGACCAAACCCCCATCATTACGCGTTTAGCATGCCCTGCATATTGTTTCTTGATGGTTACAACAGCCAGCCGGTATGAGCACCCCTCGGGCGGAAGATAGAAATCAACAATTTCCGGGAATTGCTTTTGTAAAATAGGAACAAACACTTCATTCAGCGCAACCCCCATCACCGCAGGTTCATCCGGTGGACGACCCGTATAAGTGGAATGGTAAATTGCATCTTTGCGCTGAGTAATATGTGTGACCGTAAAAACAGGGAAGCTATCTACCTCATTATAATAACCCGTATGGTCACCATAAGGGCCTTCTGGCGCCATATCACCCTGCTCAATATATCCTTCCAATACAATTTCTGCACTCGCAGGAACTTCAAGTGAGTTGGAAAGGCACTTTACGACCTCTGTTTTATGCCCGCGCAACAAACCGGCAAAAGCATATTCAGACAGCGTATCGGGGACCGGGGTTACCGCAGCCAGAATAGTCGCAGGATCTGCGCCCAAGGCGACGGCGACGGGGAAACGTTCACCAGGGTGTGCTTCACACCACTCTTGATAGTCCAAAGCGCCGCCACGATGGGATAACCAGCGCATAATTAATCTGTTTTTACCCAACACTTGTTGGCGGTAGATACCCAGGTTTTGCCGCTCTTTATGCGGGCCACGCGTAATAGTCAGCCCCCACGATACTAACGGAGCTGCATCCTCAGGCCAGCAATGCATAACTGGAATGCGGCTAAGATCGACATCATCGCCCTGCCAAACTTGCTCCTGACAAGGAGCCGAACTCAAGCATTTCGTTGGCATATTCAACACTTGCTTAAATTTCGGCAGTTTATCGAATAAATCACGGAAACCTTTCGGCGGATCCGGCTCTTTCAGGAAAGCCAACAACTTGCCAACATCTCGCAGTGCGCTGACATCTTCTTGCCCCATGCCCATGGCAACCCGTTTGGCCGTGCCAAACAAGTTACACAATACGGGCATTGTGTAACCCTTAGGATTTTCAAACAGTAATGCAGGCCCACCAGCGCGTAAGGTACGGTCGGCAATTTCTGTCATTTCCAGATAGGGATCAATGGGCTGGCTAATACGTTTAAGTTCACCCCTCTGTTCCAGCAACGAGAGGAAGTCACGTAAGTCACGGTATTTCATGCTGATCATTTCGGCGGCTATGTGATGCGCCATTATAGGCTGTCTTTATAGCAGTTGCTGTCTTTTTGTTAAAAATGAATACAGGCTCACTCAAAAAAATATCATGCTGCAATTTATCGCTAATTATCATCAGTACAAATATGATTTTGTCGATATAAAATAGACTAAATCTTTGTATAACAAACTATATATCCTGAACTGATGTATTCTTCCTCTCTATATATATCCTTCTACTTTTGTTATGCTGCCAAGTAGTACTTAAAGGCATGTGAAATTATGAAACACTGGCATTTATTATATTGTAAACGTGGTCAGCTTTTGCGCGCCAAGGAACATTTAGAGCGGCAAACTGTGGATTGCTGGACACCGATAGTGACTATCGAAAAGATAGTGCGAGGGAAACGCACTGAGGCGACTGAGCCCTTATTCCCTAACTATCTGTTTGTGGAGTTCGATCCTGAACATATTCACACCACAACAATCAGCGCAACGCGTGGTGTAAGCCACTTCGTCCGTTTTGGCGCACAACCCGCAGTGATCCCAGCAATTGTTATTGCCGAGATGCAATCTCATACAACGGATAAAATCATTGATCCAGAGGTGCCGGTTCCAGGCGATATCGTGACGATCACTGAGGGTGTTTTTGCTGGGTTACAGGCGATTTATACTGAACCAGACGGTGAAGCGCGCTCAATGTTGTTACTGAACATGCTTAATAGCCAGGTGATGCAAAGTTTGGATAATCGTCAATTCGAAAAGCAATAATATATCTGCCAAGGTAGGCACGCTCGGTACCTACCTTATCAACAACCATCCCCGTGGCTTAACGTTGCATATGATCGTCATATAACCATTGTGCGACTTGCTTGGCGAAATAAGTTAATACTCCATCAGCACCGGCACGCTTAAAGCACAACAGAGACTCCATAACGGTTGGTTTCTCTTGCAACCAGCCATTCTGGAAGGCAGCCATATGCATAGCATATTCGCCTGACACCTGATAGGCGAAGGTCGGCACACCAAAGGTATCTTTCACCCTACGTACCACATCCAAATATGGCATCCCCGGCTTAACCATTACCATATCAGCACCTTCCTGCAAGTCCTGAGCAATCTCTTGTAAAGCCTCATCACTATTGGCCGGGTCCATCTGATAGGTTTTCTTATTCCCACCTTTCAGATTACTGCTAGAGCCAATGGCATCACGGAATGGGCCATAGTAGCAAGACGCATATTTCGCTGAATAGGCCATAATTTGCGTATTCACCAACCCTTGTAGCTCTAGTTGAGAGCGCACTGCACCGATGCGTCCATCCATCATGTCGCTTGGCGCGACAATCTCGGCACCAGCCTCGGCGTGTGATAACGCCTGACGGACTAAAATCTCTTTAGTTATGTCATTAATGACATAACCATCGGTATCAATTACCCCATCTTGCCCGTGGGTTGTATAAGGATCGAGAGCAACATCAGTAAGGATACCTAACTCTGGTACTGCGTCCTTTAACGCACGTACGGTTCTTTGTACCAAGCCATTCGGATTATAGGCTTCTTCGGCATGTAATGATTTCAAGCTAGATTCAATCACTGGAAACAGCGATATGACCGGCACACCTAGCTTAGCTATGGCCTCAGCTTCTTTCACTAGCAGATCGATCGTCATACGTGAAACACCCGGCATTGACGGGACGGCTTGCTGCTGGTTAGTCCCCTCCATAACAAACACCGGATAGATCAGGTCATTGACTGTCAGCTGATTCTCTGCGACCAGACGACGACTGAAATCATGACGGCGCACACGGCGCATACGGCGACCAGGGAAGGTGCCCGGAAATGCATAGCTCATCTTGTTCTCCTAACTCAAACCAACCGGAAAATCCGGCGGGCGTTTTCATCAGTTTTCTGCCCCAGCCATTTAGGGTCTTCTTGTCGCCAGACAGCAACCTGCTGGACGATATGGGGTAGAAAGCAGGGTTCATTGCGGCGGGATGCCGGCTTAGGATGTAAATCCCTTGGCAATAAATAGGGGGCATCTGTTTCTAGCAACAATTGCTGAACAGGAATACGTGGCAGTAACGCCCGTAGCTCAAGACCACGACGCTCATCGCACACCCAACCGGTAATACCAATAGATAAGCCTAATGCCAGACAAGAGTCCAACTCATCAGCCGTGCCAGTAAAACAATGCACAACCGCAGCGGGGAGTTTATCTAGCCAAGGCGCAAGCAAGGCAATGAAACGTTCGTGAGCATCGCGGCAATGTAAAAACACCGGCAGTTCGAGTTCGGCAGCCAGCGCCAGTTGTGCAGTAAATGCGACTTCTTGTGCTACTGGAGTAGAGAAATTGCGGTTAAAATCCAGTCCGCATTCACCAATAGCGACTACTGCAGCATTCGCGGCTAATAATCTGATTTGCTGTTCAACATCTATTTGCCAACAACTCGCCTGATGGGGATGAACACCCGCAGTTGACCAGCAGTAGCCAGGATAGGCAAGGGTAAGCTCCAGTGCTGCCTGGCTTTCTTCAGCATCAGTACCCGTAATAAGCATACCGGTAACTGCAGCATTTTTGGCTCTGTTGACCACTTGATCGTAATCTTTGGCAAATTGCGCGCTGGTTAAATTCACACCAATATCAAACATGAGCGTTCCAAAACAGAAGCCGCCTCAAAGGGCGGCTAAAATATCCAGGCATATACCCACAGATTTAAGGCACTTTCGGATGGCTATCCGCTTCTTCATCCTCTTCGTCAATATCTACCCGGCGTTGCTTACCCGTATAAAAACGAGCAAAGAACACCCCAACCTCAAATAGCAGATACATCGGGATCGCCAATAATGTCTGAGACAGCACATCAGGCGGGGTGAGAAGCATGCCGACAACAAAAGCGCCGACAAATACATAAGGGCGTTTTTTCTTCAATGCCTCGGGCGTTGTAACCCCTGCCCAGCACAATAGAATTATCGCAATTGGGACTTCAAAAGAAATACCAAAAGCCATAAAGAGCGCCATAACAAAATCAAGGTATTTAGTGATATCCGTGGCAATCAGCACGCTTTCCGGTGCTGTTTTGGCAAAAAAACCAAAAGCTAACGGGAAAACCACAAAGTAAGCAAATGCCATACCCAGATAAAACAATAGGCTGCTGGAGATAAGCAGCGGCACCATCAGACGGCGTTCATGCTTATATAACGCTGGGGCAATGAAAGCCCACACCTGATAAAGGATCATCGGTGCGGAAACAAACACCGAGACCATCATAGTCAATTTAATCGGGGTAAAGAAAGGCGATGCAACATCTGTTGCGATCATACTGGCACCGGCGGGCAACTGTTTGATTAACGGTGCTGATACCAAGTGATAAATATCATTGGCAAAAAATACCAATACCAGAAAAACCACCAAAATAGTGATTATGCAATTCAATAGCCGCTTACGCAGTTCTATCAAATGAGTGATTAGGGGTTGGGTATCATCAACAGCCATGTTTACCGATCGCCGCCAGGTTGGTGAGTTCGAGGTTGTTCAGTACTGAATGAATCAGTGCTATGGGAGTCAGTTGCGGTAGTTTGGGCCTTGGTTACGGATGGATTCGTAACAGTCACAAGATCCCCGGCTACAGTAGGAATAGGCTTAACAGATTCCTCAACCTGAACTACAGGTTTCTCAACGCCAGCAGGCTCAGTTTCAACAGTTGGTTTAATTGTCACCAACGCGCCCGCATTATCGACATCAGGAATTTGCGGTGATGCCGAAACTTGAGTTGCGGACTCCGCAGGCGTAACACCATCATGAATCGCTTCCGGCTCAGTCACCAGCGGATTATGGATAGTATGCGGTGCCTGGGAGCTAACGTCTGAGTGATAAGAACGTTTCAGCGCTTCTGCGGCTTCCTTAAGTTCATCCATCGAAGCTTTCAACTCCGGTGTCAGATTCTGCAAGCCAGCCTGTTCTGCTTTTTTCAGGCTGTCTTGCAACTCTTGAATCTTAAGTTCTTGTGCCAACTCGTTTTGTACGGTTGCCGCCAGTGAACGTAGTGTACGAATCCAACCGGCAACCGTTCTTACAGCAACCGGTAATCTTTCCGGCCCAAGCACGACTAGGCCGATCACAAGTACCAGCAGCAGTTCACTAAACCCGATGTCGAACACAGCTTATCCCTGCTCTTTGTCGTGACTCTTAGACTCTTCAGCTTTAACTACCGGCTGCTGTTTTTCAGTAATCGATTTTGCAAAATCAGCATCATTGCTGGTTTTATCAGTGTTAGTTGGAGGAGTCTGTGGATCATCACCAATTGCCTTTTTAAAGCCTTTGATGGATGCACCCAAGTCTGACCCTAAAGTCCGCAGTTTGTTAGTGCCAAACAGCAGAACGACAATCACGGCAATGATTAACAACTGCCAAATACTTATACCGCCCATCACATTCACCTCTATATTACAGGGGTTATTCCACAGAGGGCCGCATTATACGTCATACTGCCTCTTTGGATACTAATCTAACTTACCGCATTTTGAACTCGCGCATAGCGTTTTTAACTGATGAATGACTTCTTGAACAACTTTTACATAACACTCATACATAACGCCCAAGCTATGCTCTCGCCCATTAACCGGCACTCTTAGCAATAAACAAATTAACTGGTTCGTCGCCAACCGATAAACCAAGCCAATACGCCTGCGATAATACACCCCGTAGAGATTTCTACCGCATCCGCCAAAAATAAAATGGTACCACTGACTAATAGTGTAGCGCCAACACCGAACAAATACCGTGACTGACCCTGACGTTGTTGCTGACCTTGCATCTGGGTGGTTAGTTTATCAACACTTTGCTGTAATAATTTATGTTGCTGCAAGCTGTCGTAAACCAATTCCGGCAACTCAGGGAATTTTTCTGCCCAAAAAGGCGCCTTTTCTTTCAATGCCCGGATAACAGCAGGCAGACCGACTTGATCCCGTAGCCAGCTTTCCAGGAACGGTTTCGCTGTTGTCCAGAGATCAAGCTGAGGATATAACTGACGACCCAAGCCTTCGACATACAATAAGGTTTTTTGTAGCAGAACCAACTGTGGCTGCACTTCCATATTAAAGCGGCGCGCAGTGTTAAAGAGATTCAACAACACATGTCCAAACGATATTTCGGCCAGTGGTTTTTCAAAAATGGGTTCACAAACGGTGCGAATAGCGAACTCAAAATCCTCAACATTGGTATCACGGGGAACCCAGCCTGAATCAACGTGCAGTTCCGCAACCCGCCGATAATCCCTATTAAAGAAAGCAATAAAGTTTTCAGCCAGATAGCGCTTATCTGCTTTGTTCAGTGAGCCTACAATACCGCAGTCAATACCGATGTAAAGTGGATCATGAGGATGCTCATAGCTGACAAAAATATTCCCCGGATGCATATCTGCATGGAAAAAACTGTCACGAAAAACTTGGGTGAAGAAGACTTGAACCCCACGTTCGGCCAGCAACTTCATATTGGTACCTTGGCTTTCTAAAGCCGTAATATCAGATACCGGAATGCCGTAAATACGCTCCATCACCAATACACTTTCCCGGCAATAATCGGAATAGACTTCGGGAATATAAAGCATTGGGCTGTCTTCAAAATTACGACGTAATTGAATAGCATTAGCTGCCTCACGCAGCAGGTTCAGCTCATCAAGCAGGGTTTTTTCGTATTCACGCACCACTTCGCGTGGTCGTAATCTACGACCATCAGGCAACAACTTAGGTACCCAGCCAGCCAGCCGGTACATCAAGCGCACATCTGCTTTGATAATCGGCAAGATATCAGGGCGAATCACTTTTAGGACCACTTCCTGACCGTTCTCTTTTAAACGCGCCGTATGTACCTGAGCAATTGAGGCGGAGGCTAAAGCTTGCTGATCAAAATCGTCAAACCAGGTTTCTAATGGTCCACCCATTGCTATTTCAATATACTTTCGTGCGAGTGCGCCATCAAATGAAGCAACCCGGTCTTGTAATAGGGCAAGTTGATCGGCAATTTCCGGTGGGAAGAGATCACGGCGAGTGGACATCATCTGACCAAATTTGATCCAGACTGGTCCTAATTCTTGTAAGGCAAGGCGTAAACGCTCACCCAATGGCTTATCTTTATGTCGATTCGGCAACCAGAAAAACAGATGACGGCCAATACGTAGTGGTAACGTCAAACGGATATTCGGGATTAACTCATCTAACCCGTAGCTCAAGAAAACCCGAATAATTAGATACAGGCGCCGAAGTTCTCCTGGCGTCATTATTTTTTCTCCATGGTTGCCAATCTGGCATTCAATGCCTCAGTTGCACGGGCTGTGGCATCAACCTCTTCGTTAAACCACACCACTTCCAGCGGTGCTGGAGCCACTTTCCATTCTTCGGTTATTGCTTCAGCCAGATAGTGTTGTTGCTGCTGCAATTGCCCACTCAGAAAATAGCTACTTTTATGCGCAACCTGCCCGATGGTTTCCGCGGCAATATCACCGATGTAGGGCGCCAGCCACTCAGCCGGATCCCACTCAGCAAGATCCAAAAGCGCGACAACTTGCTGAACCACTTGTATATCGCCTTCAACAATCAGTTTACCGCTACGCATCAAAGGTGAAAGTTGCTGGCGATCCCGCAGTTTTGCCAACACAGCAACTTCCGTTTTAACTATGCAATCCGCATCACCATCCCATTGACTTAACACATCAACCTGCCGTTCACTAAATACCAGCAGCAAAGGAAAATTGATCTCACGTAACTCGATCCGCAGGACTTTCCCTACCAAGCGTAAACGTGCAGCCTTCATGCTTTTATCGCGAAACAGCACACTGTTTAATGATGTTTCTATCGCAGCAGTAATGAGTTGCGACAGCAACATAGGTTTCAGTGAGAAGGTTTTAGATATCAGTGATTTTAGCGGCATAGCCATATTCCTGTTAAAACTTAAAGCCCCGATGTAACGCAACAATGCCACCGGTTAAATTGGAATAGGTTACGTTTTCAAACCCAGCATCTACCATCATGCCTTTCAGCGTTTCTTGATCAGGGTGCATCCGAATAGACTCCGCTAAATAACGGTAACTTTCAGAGTCCTGGGCCACAAGTTCGCCAATCTTGGGCAAAATATGGAAGGAATAAGCATCGTAGGCTTTGCTCAAAGGTTCCAGAAGTGGTTTGGAGAATTCGAGAACCAACAAACGACCACCGGGCTTTAATACCCGAAACATAGAGCGTAAGGCTTTTTCTTTTTCGGTTACATTTCTCAGGCCAAATGAAATGGTAATACAATCAAAGTAATTATCAGGGAAAGGTAAAGCCTCAGCATTAGCCTGCACATAACTGACATTACCTACAATACCTTTGTCACGTAGCTTTTCTCTACCCATACGCAACATCGATTCATTGATATCAGCCAGAACCACTTCACCCTGCTCACCCACAAGGCGAGAGAACTTGGCCGTTAAATCTCCGGTGCCACCCGCCAGATCTAATACCCGTTGACCGCGCCGAACACCACTACAATCAATGGTAAAACGCTTCCAAATACGGTGAACACCGAACGACATCAGGTCATTCATCAGATCGTATTTGGCGGCTACGGAATGAAAAACTTCTGCCACCATGCCTTCTTTCTGTTCTTTGGCTACGGTGCGGAAACCAAAATGAGTGGTTTCCTTCTCCTGATCTACCATTTTCTGTGCCTGCTTTTCAGCCAATCTTTCGAGGAAGTGTACCAGAACTCCGATGAAAGCCCCACCTCACCTGGTATTAAGGTAACTGCTTATTCGCAGTATTCTCAACATCATACAGAAGAGGACCATGCAACTAACCCTGATACTTCAGCGGTGCCGAATCATTTATATCCTTCTTACACAAAACTACAGCGGCATTAGCAGCTCTCATCCGCGTCACTGATTATAAGCTAACTCAGCGGTGCCACTCATGTTGCCTTACTGCAATCCTGATTGCTTTGGATATGTCTCTGACTCAGCATCATCAGATAGCGCTAAATCGCCTTCTGGTTGATGCTCAGCGCTGGCTCTTTCTGCCAGTAATGGGCTAATAGGCCGTTTTACCTCGACCCCCAGAGTGCGAAAACTTTCTACTTGCCCAATCAGGTTACCACGGCCTTGCGACAGTTTGTTCATTGCCTGACGATAACTTAGGTGCGCTTTATCGAGGCTTTGCCCCAACGACTCCATATCATCAACAAATAAGCGCAACTTGTCATAGAGTTTGGCTGCCCTATCGGCAATACGCTGTGCATTCTGGCTTTGATGCTCGTAACGCCATAAATTAGTAATCGTCCGCAAAGCCACCAGCAATGTTGTCGGGCTAACCAACATAATATTGTGCTGTAGTGCTTCACTTATCAACTCTGGCTGGCGATCAATAGCCACCAGAAATGCAGGTTCCACCGGAATAAACATCAATACATAATCAAGCGACCGCAACCCTGGAAGTTGTTGGTAATCCTTACGGCCTAACATTCTAATATGGGCGCGCAGCGATGATAAATGTTCATTGAGTGCTACTTCCCGCTCTGCGTCATCTTCGCTATTAAAATAGCGCTCATATGCAACCAACGACATTTTAGCGTCAATCACCACATCTTTACCCTGTGGTAAGCGCACAATGACATCTGGCTGCATACGACTGTTGCTATCAAGCTTTACACTTACCTGAGTTTGATACTCATAACCTTCACGCAGCCCAGAAGCTTCAAGCACTTTAGCCAGAACGACTTCCCCCCAGTTCCCCTGCGTTTTATTATCACCTTTCAGTGCTTTAGTCAGGTTTAGTGCTTCTCGCGCCATTTGAGCATTCAATTGTTGCAGACTGCGTATTTCATGGGTCAGCGTGTGGCGCTCTCTGGCTTCCTGTCCAAAGCTATCCTGAACCTGACGGCGGAAACCATCCAACTGTTCCCGTAAAGGCAGTAATAAGCGGTCCAGACTTTGTTTATTTTGTTCGTCCGCACGACGGCCAGTTTGTTCAAAGATGCGGTTCGCCAGATTTTCGAATTGTGTGGTCAGCCGCTGTTCACTGTTAATGAGGAGTCGCTGTTTTTCCTCGCCAGTCAGACGCGTTTCTTCCAAACGGATAGTGACTTCGCGCAGTTCCGCCTCTTGGGCGCTATTAACTTCTCTTTGAGCACGGAGTTCTTGATTGAGTTGATCACATTCATTACGCCAATGAGCTAACTGTTGCAGTTTTTCAGCATTTGCTGCCAATTGACTGTGCAAACTACGTTGTTCCAATTCATCTTGCCGTAATTGCTGCTCATTGCGCTGTAAAGCAGTTTGTAGCTCGACAATATTCTGCTGCGCCTGCTGTAAGGACTGCCCTAGTAATCGCCGTTCTATATCCTGTTGCGCTTTATTCCGTTGCTGGTACAAGCTGGCAATTAGCCAACCAATAAGTCCACCGATAAGGCAGCCTGCCAGCCCATAAAATAAACTGATATCCACGGTTATCTCCCCATTAACCTATTGTCAGTCAAGGTAAGGGGATACTGTATGGATGTCCAGAGTGTTTTTCCGTTACATGCTATCTTGCGAAGCTGTGCGCATAAATAACACACAGTCCAAAAAACGCTCACCTTGCGACCCAAAATAGGTTAAAACAGCTATCCATTGACGAACGGCGAACCACTTACGTACTTAATCTATCCAGTGAGATAGCCATTGAATGCCGAACGCGCCCGGAGCCAGAATACCGAAGGCCCAAATTAGAGCGGAAGTGATGTTGGCTAACTGAAAATAGAACTTTGGCATAGCACAGATCCCGGCAACCAAAGGAACAACTGCGCGTAGTGGGCCAAAGAAGCGGCCAATAAACGCGCCAAAGAATCCCCAACGCTCAAAGAATGCATGGCCACGAACGAGTAACTGAGGATTGCGGGAAAGTGGCCACAAAGTGCCTACTCGGTCTTTGTAATGGACACCAATCCAATAAGAGAGCCAATCGCCAAAGAAAGCACCGGCCGCAGCAGCGGCCCAAATTGGCCAGAAAGAGATACCACTTTCACCGATAAGCGCCCCCAATCCGAGCAAGATGACCGTTGCAGGTAGCAGTAAAGAAAGAAAAGCTAGCGACTCACCAAAAGCCAGGATAAAGACGATAGGAATGGCCCATGCTTCGTGTTCACGAACAAAATCGATAATGATAGTAATGACATCATTCAGGGTCACATGCATTTTCCTGTTAGCAACATAGTTGCTATTAGCATACCCAATGTGTCGTGATCTTTGTTTAACAAAAAATAAACGGCCGGAAGATTCCGACCGTTTATAGACTCAAGATCATTGCCGTTACAGCAAGGCTGCCAACGAACGAATCCTAATAATCTGACTCAAGTCAGTGATTCGTTTAAGCCGGAGCCACTGGCCACACTGCAACTTCAAGTAAGAAAGAGTGCAGGTTAATGCAATGAATCAAAGATATCAGGCGTTAGCCGTCACTACTTTATTGCCAGCCATTTCAGCAGAGCGGCGGATCCACAGTTCACGCCATTTTTTCAGTGCTGATATCAGGATAATGACGCCCAGTGTCATCATAATAATCGAGATGATGCCATTGAACAGATTGTAGCCCTTAGCTGCTGAGTTGAAATACACGTGAGTGATCATCCAGTAACCAGCATAATTTACGGTTACAAACAGATAGGCCAGTGGGATAACACAGGTCAGCATGTAAATACGTTTGGTTGCCAACCGCAGAATAATAGTGGCACCAATGATTAAACCAACAGAAGCCATTAATTGGTTTGATACGCCGAATAACGCCCAGACAGAGTTGATATCACCTGAGTTAAGCAGGTAACCCCACAGTGCGCAGGCAATAACACTGCATGCCAATGTACCTGGTAACCAATCAGTACGTTTCAGTGGTGCCCAAATATCACCTAAGAAGTCTTGCAGCAGGTAACGAGCAACACGCGTGCCGGAGTCAACAGCAGTCAGAATAAATACCGCTTCAAACATAACAACAAATTGGAAGAAGTAAGCCGCCAGACTGCTGAACCATGGCACACGAATGAAGATATCCGTCATACCAACAGCTAAGGTTACCGCACCACCGGTACGACCATAGAGATCCAGGCCAATTTCCTGACTCAGTTTTGGCAGGTTCACCACTTCCATACCGAGCATACTCCAGGCTTCAGCGGAAGAGTTAATCGCAAAGTAGTCAGCAGGATGCAAGGAGGTCGCCGCGATCAAGGCCATAACCCCAACCATACATTCGGCCAGCATCGCACCAAAGCCGACGGGTAAGATATCACTCCATTTGTCGATCTGTTTTGGTGTTGTCCCTGAGCCAATAAAGGCATGGAAACCAGAAATGGCACCACAGGCAATGGTAATAGAGATAAACGGCCAGACTGGGCCTGCCAGAACCGGGCCTCCACCATGAATAAACTGGGTCAATGCTGGGAATTGAATTTCAGGGTTAATAAATACAACCCCAACAATCAACGCACCGAATACACCGATCTTCATAAAGCTGGAAAGGTAACCACGAGGGGTTAATAGCATCCACACTGGGAGGGCGGTCGCAAAGAAAGCATACATTGGCAGAATGATACTGACGGTATCCGCTTTCAGCATTAACCAATCGCCCAGCCAGGTTCCTTCAATATAAGGGCCGACAAATACGCACACCATGATAGCAGCGATACCGACATAAGAAGCGCCCTTCATGCTGCCAGTCATGCGCTCCCATAAGCCAACGCAGATAGCGATAGGGATTGTCATGAACACGGCGAAAGTACCCCAAGGGTTACGTTCCAGTGCATGTACCACCACCATCGACAACCCGGCCATGGTAATAGTAATGATGAACAACATTGCCAGACCGGTACACCAGCCAGCAACCGGGCCAAGCTCTGATTTTGCCACTTCCGACAGGGATTTCCCCTGATGTTTCATGGAAGCAAACAGAACAACCGTATCGTGAACCGCGCCGCCGATCACACAACCGATCAGCAACCACAGAAAACCAGGTAAATAACCATATTGGGCTGCCAGCACAGGGCCGACCAATGGACCAGCCGCAGCGATTGCCGCAAAGTGGCTACCAAAGTTCACCCATTTTTTAGTTGGAACGTAATCTTTACCATCTTCGAAGGTGTGGGAAGGTGTTACTTCACTGTCATCGACGCGCAAAACCTTACGAACAAAAAAGATACCGTATAAACGGTAGCAGATCATAAGGATACACGCTGAAGCGATAACAAAGGTAATCGCATGTTGCATGAGCATTCTCTCCAGGGAATTTGTCAGGCGTTAACATACGCCTGGGCCCTAAGAGAAATATCAGCGATCTGGTTAAGCGGTAGTTTGTATCATTAAGCGGTTAAAAAGAGCCACCCAGTGGTGACTCAATACCATAAAGATCAGAAATATTCCGGGTAGATAAACCACTACTCTAAAAAATAGGACTGTAACTTTTCGCGCTCAGCGCTACCAAGACCAAACTCCTGTTGCAGCCAGTGCTCACGGCTACTATAACGCTCTTCAATGCTACGCAGAGCCGTTTGAATAAACTCTTCTTTGGCCGATAAGACAAAAGCGAATTGTCCTAACGCTTGGTCATTCAGTTTGAGTGCCAACTCTGCCAGCATATGTTCACGAAAAGGGGCCAGAGTGGTTTCAGTCAACAGATAATCTTCCAATACCGTCGATTCATCGGCACCCAAGGCAAATAACACCAGTGCAGAACCAATACCAGTACGGTCTTTCCCGACAGCACAATGTTGTACCACACCCGCAGCAGCATGCTCCGAAGATGCGCAATTTTGCAACAATCCAACCAGTTGTTTATAGGCTTGATTATTAAAAGGCAGCCGGCGATAAAGCTCTAACATAAAACCACGGGCATCAAATGCCGCTAATGTCTCGTTAGTCAGCTTTTCCAAATTGGCGTTGACTTCACTGCTCAACGGATTGGCTGGAATATTATGATAACTGGCTCCGTGCCATACCACATCGGGTTTGGCCTGAACTTCATCAGCATCGCGATAATCAAGAATTTGAGCGACGGAGCCACTACTGAGGAAATCACAATCTCGGGTACTTAAGCGGTCGAGTGAACCTGAGCGGAATAGCAATCCGCGCTTGATACGCCGCCCATCAGCAGCCTGATTACCGCCAAGGTCACGAAAATTAATACCGCCATCAAGTGCGATTAGGGAGGGATGGGATAGAGCAGTTTTCGTCATATTTTCCTCTTATTATTGTTCTTTATAAGAGTGATGACCTTACCAGATAAAGCGGAGAAATAAAAAACGGGCCAGAAAGCTGACCCGATAATAGACGGTTTGTTGACTCGCCAATCGTCGCTATTAGCTCAGACGGCGGGCCTAGATCAAATGACGAGCTGCTTCTACCACAATTTTCACCGCGTCACTTTCAGTCGCTTTCATAGTTTCTTCGTTTGGGATCTCTTGCTGGGTGCGGTTTACAATTACCCCTGCGACCATGCCGGCGCGCAAGCCCTGGCTGGCACACATGGTGAGCAAGGTTGCAGATTCCATTTCATAATTCATCACGCCCATAGATTGCCATTCTTCCATGGAGCCTTTAAAACGGCTGACAACACGGCCAGAGAAGGTGTCATAACGCTCCTGCCCCGGATAGAAGGTATCGGAAGAGGCGGTCACACCAATATGAGTAGTCGCCCCCACTGATTTGGCAGCATTAACTAATGCAGTGGTGCAGGTAAAGTCAGCCACTGCTGGGAACTCCATCGGCGCAAAATGCAGGCTGGCTCCGTCTAAACGTACAGCGGCGGTGGTAACCAACACATCACCAACATTAATATGTGGCTGAATAGCACCAGTGGTACCAATACGTAGGAAAGTCCGTACACCAAGCTGTGCCAGCTCTTCAACCGCAATAGAAGTCGATGGGCCACCGATACCCGTTGAGCAGACGATCACTGCTTTGCCATCCAATTCGGCGCGCCACGAAGTAAATTCACGATGAGAGGCCAAATGTACTGGGTTATCCATCAATTTAGCGATTTTCTCAACACGCTGTGGATCACCCGGAACGATAGCCAGAGTCGCCCCTTGCAGATCATTTTTAGTCAGGCCCAAGTGAAAAACGTCAGATTTAGCCATGTGTGAGAGTCCTCTTTCATGAGAGATGTTGTAGGGGGGTGCAAAGAAATACTTTACTCAAAATCGCCACCTTATTTCGTGATGACAGTCACTTTGCCAAAAGAAATGAATTACACAATACATTTTAAATGTGATTAAAATCACATTTAATGGCAATTAAGACTATTTTTTAGACCAAGCTGGCGAAAAATGACAATTATACCCAAGCTGATTACAGTTGCAGCTAACACCACTGCAACGCCAGGTACGAAAGGTATATTTCTCTATAAGCAAGAATGATAGACCAATATTCTGCTATCAATTGCTAACTTCTATCGATTGTTAACTTCTATCGATTGCTAAACTCTATCAACTATTTGTCTGAATTATAAAATTCAAGATATGAATCACCAAAAATTATAATTACAAAAAACCTGATCTCATTAATCTCAAAGATTACCTATAGTTAAACTCGGCAATAGCAAAAATCAGGGAGTAATGGGTAATTCAACTCGGTAATTTTTTCTCATATCGCAAGGAGACCACAGTGAAAACTGATCAACTTATGACTCCCAGGCAGGCGGCAGGCGGTTTCACCTCTGCGGTAGGCCCACTGGCCTCGACGACCCGCCATACCGATCAACAAGGTATTCACTGCACAGAAACCACCATTCCGTCTCAGGGCGATGAATTACCGGCCTATATTGCCAAACCGGCCCAGCAAAACGGGCCATATCCGGTGGTTATTGTCGTGCAAGAAATCTTTGGCGTACATGAGCATATTCAGGATATCTGCCGCAGACTAGCGAAACAGGGTTATCTGGCCATTGCACCTGAGCTGTTCTTCCGCCAAGGCGATGCCAAAGAATATGATGACATCAATGCATTAGTGAAAAATCTGGTGGGTAAAGTGCCAGACCGTCAGGTTATGGTGGATCTTGATCATGCGGCGCATTGGGCATCACGCCATGGTGGGGATACCAGTAAACTGGCCATTACCGGATTTTGCTGGGGTGGGCGGATTGCGTGGTTGTATGCGGCCCATAACCCACAGTTAAAAGCGGCAGTGGCTTGGTATGGCAAACTGGTCGGTGAAAAAACCTTACTGTTACCCAAATCTCCGGTTGATGTCGCGGTTGATCTCAATGCTCCGGTGCTAGGGTTGTATGGCGGCAAAGATGGCAGTATTACGCAAGAACATATCGATACTATGCGTCAGGCATTGCGTGCAGCAAATGCCGATGCAGAAATCATTGTTTATCCAGATGCTGGGCATGCTTTTAATGCTGACTACCGCCCAAGTTATCACGCCGAATCCGCACTGGATGGCTGGCAACGGATGCTCGATTGGTTTGATCAACATGGTGTTGCCGCCAATCCCATATCTGAATACGTGAAATAACGGCAATAAAAAGGGCGCGAGATGCGCCCAGAATTTAACGATTAGATCGAGATAGCATCAGAGCTGTTCTGCACGCAAACGCTGCGCAGCCAGTACCATGTTTGCCAGTGCCTGACGGGTTTCTGGCCAACCACGGGTTTTCAAACCACAATCCGGGTTAACCCACAAACGTTCTGCCGGGATACGTTGAGCGGCTTTACGTAGTAATGCTTCAATCCACTCCACACTTGGCACATTTGGTGAGTGAATATCATAAACGCCGGGCCCAATTTCATTCGGATAAGCAAAATCTTCGAATGATTCGAGCAATTCCATATCGGAGCGAGAGGTTTCGATGGTAATCACATCGGCATCCAGCGCAGCAATGGAATCCATGATGTCATTAAACTCGCAATAACACATATGAGTGTGAATCTGGGTGTCATTCTGCGCGACAGCCGCATTCAGTTTAAAGGCATCGACGGCCCATTGTAGATACGCTTGCCAATCGGCACGGCGCAGAGGTAAGCCTTCACGTAGCGCAGGCTCATCAATCTGGATGATGCCAATCCCGGCTTTCTCCAGATCTTCCACTTCATCACGCAGCGACAGAGCAATCTGTTTGGCGATGGTTTCACGGCTGACATCTTCGCGCGGGAATGACCAACACAGGATAGTGACCGGGCCGGTCAACATGCCTTTTACTGGTTTGTCCGTCAGCGATTGAGCATATTTGGCCCATTCAACCGTGATAGCTTGCGGGCGGCTGATATCACCAATAATGACCGGCGGCTTAACACAACGGGAACCGTAGCTCTGCACCCAACCATTTTGGGTAAAAACGAATCCATCCAGATGTTCGCCAAAATATTCAACCATATCATTACGTTCTGCTTCGCCATGAACCAGTACGTCCAGACCTAAACGCTCTTGTTCAGCAATGGCTTGCTTGATATGTTCGCTGATACCGGTGCGGTAGTTTTTTCCATCCAAACGGCCTTGCTTGAAGTCCAGACGCAGACCACGGATCTCGGTGGTTTGCGGGAATGAGCCGATAGTGGTGGTTGGCCAGGCTGGTAAGTTAAAGCGCTTACGCTGCGCTTCAGCTCGGCCTTCATAAGGCAGTTGGCGTTCAATATCCTGCGCAGTAATGGCCGCCAGACGTTGTTCCACCTGCGTATTATGTACACGGCTGGAAGATTGACGGGCACGGATCGGTGCACTGTACGCTGCCAGCTCGGCCAATTTGGCTTCGCTCGGCGTGTTTAACGCTTGTGTTAATAATGCCAGTTCAGCGCATTTTTGCAGCGCAAAGGCAAACCAGCTTTTCACTTCTGCATCAAGACGTGTTTCTTCACTTAAATCAATCGGGCTGTGTAATAAGGAGCAAGAGCTACCCAGCCAGAGTTGGCGGCCATTAGCCTGTGGTTGCAGGCGTTCGAACCAGTTGCTAAGGTCTGCACGCCACACGTTACGGCCATTAATCACCCCCAGCGAGAGCAGCCACCCTGTTGGCAATTTTGCATCCAGAACAGCAATATCATCTTTGCCTGCAACCACATCAACATGCAGACCTTGCACTGGTAACTCACGGATAACGTCAAGGTTATGGCCGATGCTGTCGAAATAGGTGGTCAGCAACAATTTAACCTTGCCTTCCAGCGCCTGATAAGCCGACTGATAAGCGTCCAGCCACTCTGGTGGTAACTCCAGTACCAATGCAGGTTCGTCAATCTGTACCCACTCAATGCCACGTTTCGCTAATTCAGCCAGCACTTGTTGGTACACCGGGAGGATATCTTGCAGCAGAGAGAGGCGGTCAAACTGCTCGCCTTTAACTTTACCCAGCCACAGATACGTTACCGGGCCCAACAATACTGGTTTGATTTTGTGACCTAATGCCAGCGCTTCGTCCACCTCATCCAGCAGTTGAGTCCAGCCCAGTTTGAACTGCTGACCTAGTTGGAACTCTGGCACCATGTAGTGATAATTGGTGTTAAACCATTTAGTCATTTCCGCCGCTGCCGCAGGCTTACCGGTTGGTGCACGGCCACGGCCAATACGGAAGAGCGTATCCAAATCAATAGAACCATCTGTATTTTGATGGCGCTCTGGGACGTTGCCCAACAGCAGGCTGGTGGTCAATACATGGTCATACCACGCGAAGTCACCGACCGGCACCAAATCAATACCTGCTTGCTGCTGCTGTTGCCAATGGCGGGCGCGCAATTCACGACCCACATTGAGCAGTTCTTCTTGCGTGGAGTTGCCTGCCCAGTAACTTTCTTGTGCTTTTTTCAGTTCACGTTTCAGACCTACACGCGGAAAACCCAGTGTGTGATTTAAAATTGTCATCGTCATATTTCCCATTTAGCCATCCAGATGTTTACACATCCATAATCAACAGGTACTGTATAATCCACAAGCGCATTTTGTTCACTGTCACTGTGAAGGACTCTCATGATCGAACTGAAACACTTACGCACCCTGCAAGCTTTGCGTAATACCGGCTCGCTGGCGGCGGCGGCAACGCAACTTCATCAGACCCAATCGGCCTTGTCTCATCAATTCAGCGATCTGGAACAACGTCTGGGTTACCGTCTGTTTGTGCGTAAAAGCCAGCCGCTACGTTTCACTACGCAGGGAGAGATCTTGTTACAACTCGCAGAACAAGTGCTGCCACAAATTAAACAGGCACTGCAAACCTGCAATGAGCCGCACCAAACTGCGCTGCGCATCGCCATCGAATGCCATAGCTGTATTCAGTGGCTGGCACCTGCCTTGGATAACTTCCACAAAAACTGGCCGCAAGTGGCGATGGACTTCCAATCAGGCGTGACTTTCGATCCTCAACCCGCCTTGCAGCAAGGGGAGCTGGATCTGGTGCTGACATCAGATATCTTGCCGCGCAGTGGTCTGCACTATTCGCCAATGTTTGATTTTGAGGTGCGTCTGGTGCTGGCACCAGACCACCCATTAGCCAATAAGGCCCGCATCGAGCCGGAAGATTTAGCGCAAGAAGTGTTAATGATTTATCCGGTACAGCGGCAACGGTTAGATGTCTGGCGGCATTTCCTGCAACCCGCGGGGGTAAATCCGCCGCTGAAGAATGTGGATAATACTTTGCTACTGATTCAAATGGTGTCAGCACGCATGGGGATCGCCGCCCTACCACATTGGGTGGTAGAGAGTTTCGAACGTCAGGGATTGGTCGTCACTAAAACACTGGGAAATGGTTTATGGAGCCGGTTATACGCGGCCGTCCGTGATGGAGAGCAGCGCCAACCGGTTACTGAAGCTTTTATTCGTTCGGCCCGGCAACACGCTTGCGAGAGTCTGCCGTTTGTAAAGAATGCGGAGCGACCCAATGCCGGTGTACCCATAGCGAAGCCATTATCACAATTGCCCCAATGATAAAACTGGGCCAATGGGGCTTTTCTTGCCAAATCGCCAGATTCACCAGCAGCCCAGCCGGAACATGCACGTTATTCATGATCCCCAAGGTGCCAGCATCGACTTGTGTCGCGCCATAGTTCCACATGAAATAACCTAACGCAGAAGCCCCGACGCCCAGCCACACCAACACGCCCCACTGCAATTGCGTCGTGGGTAGTTTTTGTGGGTTACCAAAGGCAAACCAGGCAACAACCGCGACGGCGAAAGCACCAATATAGAACCATGAGAATGCCACATGCTGTGGGATCGGGTGGACTTCCATCAAGCGTTTGTAGCCCACTTGTCCGATGGCAAAACAGAGGTTTGCCGCCTGAACCAGCAGCAACCCCCACCAAAAATGCTCGCTCAAATGGTCGTAGCGAATGATAGCCGCCCCGACTACTGCCAGTAACGCACTCAGAGCATAGCCCCAGCGCAAGCGCTGGCGGCGCAGTAAATCATAGATCAAAGTGACATACAGCGGGGTCATCACCGTGAACAGCAAGAATTCCGGTACCGTCAGGTAGAGATAGGCACGGAAGCTGAACAAGTACATGATACCTAACTGAATTGAACCCACAGCCATGTACAGCAGGATCACCCGCCAGTGGATGTTTTTCCAGCGCAAGAACGGCAAAAAGACCAGCGCGGCTAGCCCAACCCGCATTAGCACAGAGAACCAACTATCCACCTGTCCTGCCAGATATTCGCCAATCAGGCTAAATGAAAATGCCCATAAAATGGTGGTAACGACCAGTAACAACACGATAGTTTGGCTCATTGAGAAGATAAAGTGCAATTGTAGCGGAAGCCACAACGCAACTTTGCACAAACTAGGTTTACATCTGCTCGTATTTAACCCAGTCGAACTATCTTCATGTCAGGTACTATTCCAATAATCACCTAAGAGTTACATTCCCACGCCGATAATGGTCAGGATTAACGGTGTTGTGACCGCGGCAAGCACTGTAGACATCACCAAACTGGCGGCGGCGGGGCCAGTCAGTACATTAAACTGGCGTGACATCAGATACACATTCACGCCGGTAGCCATTGACCCCAGTAATACCACCACCTGCGTTTCCAGCGCTGGCAGGCCCATCGCCCATGCCAATGCCCAAATCACCATCGGCTGAACAATCAATTTGAGAAAACAGATCGCACTGCTGATTTGCCAGCCTTCCGTGACGCGATATTCCGCCAGCCCCATTCCCAATACAATCAGCGACAACGGTGGTGCTACCTGCCCTAACATGGTTACAGGTTGATCAATAAACTGCGGTAATTGCAGACCAGTCAGGCTGAATAAAGTGCCAGAAATGATTCCTATAATCAGAGGGTTAGTCAGCACGCTACGGGCAGTTTTCGCAAAGCCCTCCAGTGTTGGCGAGCCATTGCGCGCCCACTCCACCGAGATGGTGACTAATGTCCAGAGGATCAGGCCGTTAAACACCAAAACCAGCGCCACTGCTGGGATAGATTTCTCCCCCAACATAATGGTGGCAATAGGCAGGCCCAGCATCACGTTATTAGAGAAAATGCCGCCGAGGGCAAAAACGGAACCGGACACGCCATCCAGATGAAATATCCGGCTGGCAACAATCCGCCCGATAACAAACACCACCAGACAACTACCAAAAAAGGCAATCAGCAGGCGTGCATCCACCGCTGGGCGCTCAGAGAAATCGCACATCATACGAAACAGCATAGCGGGCAATGCGAGGGAGAAAACAAAGCGGGTCAGGCCATCCGTTATGGTAGAGGGCCATTTACCAAATCGTACCAAACAGTAACCCAGCGCAAGCAGCACAAATAACGGTGAAGACAACACAATCTGGTGCCAAAGCGAAATAACAAAGGCGGGCATGGTTCACTTCCTGTCAAGCCGGGCCAGACCAGCCCGTAAATGTAAGAATGGCTGACCTACTCTGTTTCCTGTTTTATTTATATCAAAGTCATTGGAGTTACAGGTAGGCGGCAAGCTAACACCCCTGTAGCTTCAAGAACGAGGGCATATCAAATCTATACGGTCAGTACAGATACAGTCAACGCCCCACTTTAACAATTCCTGCGCACGCGCCGGTTGGTTGACGGTATAGACCAAAATACGCAGCCCGGCGGCTTTGAGTAACGCTACTCGCTCCGCGGTCAACTGTTTGTGGTTAATGTGCAAAGAGACACAATCCAACTGACGGGTCATCGCCTGCCAGTTGTCATCCCATTTATCCAACAATAAACCACGTGGCAGCTCAGGTGCGGCCTGTTGGGCTGCTGCTAATGCATCAAACGAAAAAGAGGACAATAACGGCGGTATCGCCTGACCTTGCCACAACAAGCGGGCAGCCAGTGCAATAGCTCGGCCAGTGGCTATTTCAGTGCCAGTGGTGGGTTTAATCTCGATATTAGCGGCCATATCATGCTGTGCACAGCGAGCTGCCACTTCGGATAAAAGAGGCAGGCGCTCACCACGAAATGCTGTGCTATACCAGTCTCCGGCATCTAACTGAAAAAGGTTTTCCCATGACAAATCACCGGCAACTCCCCAGCCATTACTGGTGCGTTCCAGCGTATCGTCATGCAATAGAAATATCTGGCCGTCGTGCGATAATTTTACGTCAAACTCAATCATCTTGTGGCCATAACGAGCGCCAACATCAATGGCTGCTAAGGTGTTTTCCGGTGCCAGTGAACCACCACCGCGGTGAGCGACGATCGAAGGGTAAGGCCAGTTTTTACTCATGATTCCATCCGTAGTCCGCTATCTGAATCAAAAAAGTGCAGCGCCGTTGGCGGTAAATATAAATGTAATGTACTGCCCACCGCAGGCATTTCCTCGTGGGATAGGCGGGCAATAACACTCTGTCCACCCCACTGACCATGTGCCAGATTATCTGCACCCAACAATTCCAGCGTCAATAGTGGCATCGGTATACCCTGCGCCGAAGTTGCCTGCTGAATATGCTCCGGGCGAATGCCGAGGGTCAAGCGCCGATCCGCCCATTGTGGCCGAGGCTGTTCCAACGGCAGAGTTAGGCCATCAGATAAAATAAACCCGCCGCCATCCGGGCTGACGGTTCCGGCTAACAAATTCATCGCAGGCGAGCCGATAAAACTGGCCACAAACAGTGTCGCTGGCCGTTGGTAAACCTCGCTTGGCGTACCAATTTGTTCGGCAACCCCTTTATTCATCACAATCACCCGCTGAGCCAATGTCATCGCCTCAACCTGATCATGGGTCACATATAGACTGGTGGTTTTTAGTCGGCGGTGCAACTGTTGCAGCTCAAGGCGCATCTGCGCCCGCAGTTTGGCATCCAGATTGGAAAGTGGCTCATCAAACAAGAAAACCGCCGGTTCACGCACAATGGCCCGCCCCATTGCCACCCGCTGCCGCTGGCCGCCAGATAGTTCACGCGGTTTACGTTTTAGTAGCGGTTGCAGTTCCAGAATTCGTGCGGCTTCATCCACTCGCTGGCGGATCTGCTCTTTGCCAAAACCACGAATTTTCAGGCCATAAGCCATGTTGTCGAACACACTCATGTGGGGATACAGCGCGTAGTTCTGAAACACCATCGCGATGCCACGATCTTTGGGTTCCAGATGGGTAACCCGCTGATTATCAATATAGATATCACCACTGGTGGTGCGCTCCAATCCAGCAACCATACGCAGCAGCGTCGATTTACCACAGCCAGAGGGGCCAACCATCACGATGAATTCACCGTCGGCGACATCTAAATCAATTTGTTTAATCACTGGCGTGACGCCGTCATAAGATTTGGTTACTGCCTGAAGTTTTAAACATGCCATATCAGATTACTTCTCACTGTCTACCAGGCCGCGTACAAACCAACGCTGCATCAGAAGGACCACCGCGACCGGTGGAATTAAAGTCAGGATCATCGCTGCCATCACCTGATTCCATTGAGTTGGCGCACCTGAGCTAGAGATCATGCTCCTTATCCCAGCCACCGCGGTGCCCATAGAGGCATCGCTGGTAATCAGAATTGGCCAAAGATATTGGTTCCAACCATAGATAAAAGTGATCACAAACAACGCGGCCAAATTGGTTTTAGATAGTGGCAATACGATATCCCAAAAAAAGCGCATCGCCCCGGCACCGTCAATGCGCGCCGCTTCCAATAGCTCATCGGGCAGGGTCATAAAGAACTGGCGGAATAAGAAGGTTGCGGTGGCTGACGCCATCAGCGGCAGGGTCAACCCGGTATAACTGTCAAGCATATTCAGGTTCGCAATCACCTGAATTGTTGGGAAAATACGCACTTCCACCGGCAGCATCAGGGTCAGGAAAATCAACCAAAAAAACAGGTTACGTAGCGGGAAGCGAAAGTAAACGATGGCATACGCAGACAACATCGACACGGTGATTTTGCCAACAGTAATCGCAAACGCCATCACGAAACTGTTAAACAGCATCAGCCCGAAAGGCGCACTGTTATTCCCCACCCCGACATGCCAGATGTGGCTAATGTTCTGCCACAAATAGGGCCCGGGGATCAGGGTCATCGGTACCTGAAACACTTGAGTGTCATCCAGCGACGCGGCAACAAAAGCCACATACAGTGGGAACAGGATCAGTAACACGCCGATAATCAGCATGACGTGACAAAAAATGTCCAGCCCACGACGATTCTCAATCATTGGTAACGCACCTTACGTTCAACAAAACGGAACTGGATAACCGTCAGGCCAATCACCAGTAACATCAGCACCACCGACTGAGCGGCAGAGCTAGATAAGTCCAGACCAGCAAAGCCTTCGCGATAAATTTTATAAATCAGGGTCGTCGTGGCTTGCATCGGCCCACCGCCCGTCGCCGCATCGATAACGGGGAAAGTATCGAAGAAGGCATAGACCAGATTCACCACCAGCAGGAAGAAACTGACCGGTGAAATCAGCGGCAGCACCAGATTAAAGAAGCGGCGTACTGGTCCGGCGCCGTCAATAGCAGCGGCTTCAACCAATGAGCGCGGAATGGATTGCAGCGCGGCAAGGAAAAACAGGAAGTTATAACTGATTTGCTTCCATACTGAAGCCAACACTACCAAGAACATGGCCTGCCCGCTGTTTTGCGCGTGGTTCCAGTTGTAACCCAATGTGGCAAGGAAATGTGTTATCAACCCCAGCCCCGGATTGAACAGGAAAATCCACAATACAGCAGCGACAGCAGGGGCCACCGCATACGGCAGAATCATTAAGGTTTGATAGATACGACTGCCGCGCAGAACGTAATCCACCATGGCGGCCAGAAACAGCGAAACAATCAAACCAATACCAGCCACCAACGAGCTAAAAATCAGCGTGGTATAAAACGAAGCCAAATAGTATTCATCCTGAAAAAGCTGAATAAAGTTACTCAGCCCGACAAATTTATTGGAGAGACCAAAAGGGTCCAACATTTGTACCGAGTACCACAGCGCCTCACCGGCAGGCCACAGGAAGAAAACAGCGGTAATGGCCAGTTGGGGCAATACCAACAGGTAAGGCAACCAACTACAGGAGAAACCGGGACGGGAAGATGACATAAAATTAACCGTTTATCAGACGTGATATTGATTACACCAGCGTGCTAATTGAAAACGTGACGCCCTAATTTAATACCGCACAGCACTATTGGTTGGCGTTATTGGCGCAGGCAGTTTGGGTGCGAACAGTGCACCCAAACTGGCAAGTAGAGTAGCCAAATAACCTTATTGATTAGCTTGTTCAAAGCGGCGCAGTAACACATCACCACGTTTAACGGCGCTATCCAACGCTTCTTGAGCTGTTTTCTTACCGGTCCACACCCCTTCCAGCTCTTCATCTACCACGGTACGGATCTGTGGCATGTTGCCCAGACGCAAGCCTTTGGTGTACGGCAATGGCGGTTTGTTCAACATCTGGCGAGTCGCCACGTCAGCACCTGGGTTCTTATCATAGAAACCTTGCTGTTTGGTCAGCTCATAGGCTGCCGTCGTGATTGGCAGGTACCCCGTCTTCTGATGCCATTCGGCAGCAATTTCTGGTTGAGCCAAGTATTGCAGGAATTCAGCGACACCTTTGTAAGTGTCTTTATCTTTGCCATCCATCACCCACAGACTGGCACCGCCGATAATGGCGTTTTGTGGTGCATTTTTCTCGTCAGCATCGTAAGGCATCATGCCAACGCCATAGTTAAATTTGGCGTAATGGCGGATATCAGCAAGTGAACCGGAAGAGGCCGTAGTAATGGCACAATCACCGTTATAGAACTTGGCCGTTGACTCATCTTTGCGGCCAAAATAGGTGAAATCACCTTTTTTATTCATATCTGACAGCAACTGGATATGCTTAACCTGTACTGGTTTATTGAATTCCAGTACCGCATCGGTGCCATCAAAACCATTATTCCGGCTGGCAATGGGTTGACCGTGCCATGCACTGAAGTTCTCAATTTGAATCCAACCCTGCCAGCCGCTGGCGTACCCACAGCTTGAACCCGCTGCGCGCAGTTTTGCAGTATCGGCCGCCAATTCCTGCCATGTTTTTGGTGGTTGATCCGGGTTCAAACCTGCTTTCTTAAAGGCATCTTTGTTGTAATACAACACGGGAGTGGAACTGTTAAATGGTTGAGATAATAAGTGGCCAGTCTTGGCATCGGTGTAATAACCGGCGACTGTTGGCACGAACACCGATTCATCAAATTTGATATTGGCATCTTTAAATACTTGGAATACTGGCTTAATCGCTTTGCTGGCCATCATGGTGGCAGTGCCCACTTCATACACCTGCAAGATTGCGGGGGCTTTACCCGAGCGAAACGCTGCTATCCCTGCCGCCAGGCTCTGTTCGTAGTTCCCTTTATATACGGGTACGATTTTATAGTCGCTATGGGACTGGTTAAATCGGTCAGCTAATGAATTAACCTCGACACCTAACTCCCCTTCCATCGAATGCCAAAAAGGAATTTCAGTCACTGCCATCGCATTGGCACTAAATGCCAATGTCAGCGCAATACCAAGCGATGTCTTACGAATGATTTTATTAAACATATTGGCCCCTGAATAAATCCGTATGGCTCACATCAATGAATTACTGTGGACAAGTGAGCGAAATAAATCAGTTTTTGTTCGCAAACAAACATGACACCCTTTCATGACGGAAATATAACAATTACATGACATAAAAATGACAATAAAACAAACAAGATATATCAACATC
>NZ_JAZGQE010000330.1:0-2020 GCF_048593885.1 Yersinia sp. 1252 StPb PI
GTATTAGAATAAGTCAGAGTATTTTATCTCTGCTATTTAGCATTATTCCGTTACTCCTATCATGGGTTAACATGAAAATCATTAATTAATTGGATCATCATGAAACTATTAAAAGCACTCTTGGTCGGGTTGGTATCTATCACATTTATTGCTGGATGTGCAGGTACGACGCCTATCCAAAACGTTAACCAAACAATAATTGGTAGTCACACGACTTCAGAAGTACAAAAAGCGATTCTGGCTGGTGGGATAAACCGTGGTTGGGTAATGATACCTGGCGCTGAAGGCGTGATTAACGGGAAGTTAATAAATCGCGATCACACTGTTGAAATCCAAATTAATTACAATGCTAATAATTACCAAATCAAATATATTGGCAGTACTAACATGGATGCCAAAAATGGGAAAATACACTCAAAATATAATCGCTGGATCGCTAACTTGAATAAAGATATCCAGATTCAACTAAATCGTCTGTCAATATAAAAACATTACATAACAAATAGTTACCTTAACTTTATGCTCACCATTAAAGCTGAATAATGCTAAATGGTGAGCTATTACCTGAATTACGAGGACGTAAGCTTGCGCTACGGATATGATAAAGACCAAATTAGTGCTTTGGCGGCAATCACTGAAGCTCAGAAAATAGCTTTTGCCCCTATGCTATTTCAAGCTGCGCTTAACCTGAGAGAGTCAGGAATTTTAGCTGCATTAGATGAATCAGGTAAAGGTGGTATTACACTCGATGAGCTTCAGACTCATTGCACACTAAGCCGATATGCAATCAGCATCCTGCTAGACATGGGGCTTAGCGGTAATATCCTCTACCAGCAGGAAAACCGATTTTATCTGGGCAAGGTCGGTCACTACTTATTGCATGATCAAATGACCCGCGTAAATATGGACTTCACTCAGGACGTTTGTTATCAGGGTTTATTCAATCTAAAAGAAGCACTAGAGACAGGAAAGCCAGCCGGATTATCCGTATTTGGTGAATGGCCTACTATTTACCCTGCACTGAGCGAGTTGCCGACTGCCGCACGTGAAAGTTGGTTCGCCTTTGATCATTTTTATTCCGATAATGCCTTTCAGCTTGCGCTAAAAGCTATTTTTGATCTTAAACCAAAACATATATATGACATTGGTGCCAATACTGGTAAGTGGGCTTTACAGTGTGCGGCCTATGACCCTGATGTGAAAATAACATTGCTGGATTTGCCACAACAGTTAGTCTTAGCCAACGAGAACGTCAAAAGCAAAGGCTATAGCGACCGTATCAGTACATATCCTGTGGATCTGTTATTAGCCGATCGATTGCCAGCAGAAGCAGACGTTTGGTGGATGAGTCAGTTTCTAGACTGCTTTAGTGAAGAACGAATCGTCCATATTCTTAAGCTTATTCATCATGCAATGAAGCCCGATAGTTACGTATGCATCATGGAGATATTTTGGGATAGGCAACAATTTGAAGCTGGTGCATTCAGTTTGAATGCCTCATCTCTTTATTTTACATGTATGGCTAACGGTAATAGCCGTTTTTATCATTCAGATACTTTTTACCAGTGCTTATCTACTGCTGGATTCTACGTTGAGAAAGATATTGATGGTCTTGGTATTGGGCATACATTATTAATTTGCCGTAAAGAACCCGCATAACATTAAGCCCTCTGTCTGAGGGCTTACCCCATCAAGAATCGATATTTCCTTATTCCTATAGTGTATCCAGGCTGCTCTTAACCACACCATTCTATTCGGTTAAAAGTATGGTAAATAACCCATTGAATTAAAATTATAAATAGCACAGAGAGCCAGATGGTGGAGTCGCAAACTGACAATAAGAGAGTTGTGGTTGGGTTTTGTCACAGAGATATATCTAGCAGATCAACAATATATAAAAATTATAATGCAAAAAACCCTGAATCAGAGATCCAGGGTTTTGCAATAAGTGGCGGAACGGACGGGGCTCGAACCCGCGACCCCCTGCGTGACAGGCAGGTATTCTAACCAACTGAACTAC
>NZ_JAZGQE010000331.1:0-2005 GCF_048593885.1 Yersinia sp. 1252 StPb PI
GAATGTTTTTAGGGAATCTATTACTGTTATCTATTATGCCATTAGCTTTCTATTCCTTAGCTGAAGAAAATAACGTTAAAAAAAATACCCATATGGAGGTGGTTGGGGATGCTCAGAACTATGTCGTCATTAAAGAAAAAAATAAGTTAGCGGTCATCCCGGGCGGTAGCAACCTTATTATTCCTAAATCTGAAGGCCGATTAGCAACATTATATGATGTATTGAGTATCCAACCGGGGTTGGTGGTACAAGATTTTTTTGGTGGTTCTGATCAGCCTCGCTTAAATATTCGCGGTTCCGGTGTACAAAGTGCCCCACTCTCCCGAGGCGTTACTCTATTACAAGATGGCTTGCCACTGAATGATGCAGACGGAGGCTTTCATATCAGCCTGCTGGAGCCACGGGAAAGTAAAATTATCAGTGTACGTCGTGGTGCCAATGCAACCAATCCTGCAAATAATACACTGGGTGGTGAGCTGGATTTTATTTCCTACACTGGCAGGGATGAATCTGGACGATTACGCTACGAATACGGTAGTTTCGGACGGCAAGGTTGGCATGGAGCCATCGGGGGGGATGAAACTGAACTGTGGGATGGGCGTTTGAGTATCAGTGGCGATCGCTTCTCTGGCTATCGTGATCACTCCTCCTCTCAGCGCAATTCAATTAGAGCAAATGTCGGTTTTGAACAACCTAACTTTACTAATCGTACTTGGTTAAGTTGGACAGGTCTGAGCTTTGAAGTTGCGGGAACGCTTTCACAGTCAGAAGTCAAAAATAATCCTACAGCGGTTTATCCAATGGTATGGGTAAGAGATCCGCGGCGTAATGTTGAACAAGCTCGCTTCGCCAACTATTCCGTATGGCAAGGCCAAAATTGGCAGCAGGAATTAGGATTATGGGCACAACATACTCACGATAATTTTGTAACACCAGCAGTGTATGTGCTGAGTGGCGGCAATACCTACGGTGCCTTATGGCTCTCAAGTCTCTCCATTAATCAGTTTAATTATCGTGTTGGTTTATCAACTGAACGTTCAGATATGAATCGTGATCTGCGACAGAATCGGCGAGAAACCCCTTATGATGGTAAATTAATTGGCAGTTATGCCATGACTGCAGAGAATCAGAACGTGGCTGTAGATGCTGGTTGGCAAGCGGCAGAGCATTGGTATCTCAGTACGGGTATGAAAGGTACCCATTCGATTCGTAATGTTACCCCCCGCGATGATCGGCAGTCAGTAAGGCAACGCTGGTTTTTAATAACACCAAAACTGGGGGTGGTTTGGTCACCTCAACCACAATTGCGTGGGTTCACCAATCTGAGTTGGAGCCATGAAGCCCCCAGTTTCCGCGAAATTATTTCTAATAATGGTGCGGTTAATCGTTTAGTCCCTCAACAGGCGATTACTGTGGAAATTGGCGGCGATGGTAGGTTGAAGGCTGGCATTAACTGGGATCTCTCTCTGTATCGCAGCATAGTGAAAAATGAATTAATTACGCATTATGACCAAGAGGGAAATTCGACGGGTACCTTTAATTATCGCCATAAAACCCTGCATCAAGGTATTGAAGCTGGGCTTAAAGGCGATATTCCGTTAAATGATGCGAGTATGGAATATCGTTTGGCCTGGACATATAACGATTTCCGCTTTCTGGGTGGCGAATATCAAGGTAAGAGAATCGGGGGGATTCCTCCGCAACAATTTTCCGCAGAAATATTGTATAAATGGCAATACTGGCGTGCAGGACCTAATCTTCATTGGTTACCAGCCCGTACACCGGTAGATCATATTAATCGTTATGATATTCAATTCCGTGATAAATATGCTATTTGGGGATTTAAGATTGATTATCGCCATCCTAATGGATGGTCAACATATTTAAGTTTAGATAATTTAACCAATAAGCGTTATGCCACTGCATCAATTGCCGGGCGCGAAGTGACATCCGTGAAAAATAACACGTTATTCCCCGGTATGGGACGATCGATTAATGGTGGTAT
>NZ_JAZGQE010000332.1:0-1982 GCF_048593885.1 Yersinia sp. 1252 StPb PI
GGTGATAAGAGAAAAGAATAATATCAGCTAACCTTACCAAATCATCAGTACCGTAGACGTAATCTGGAGGTGTTTACTTATTCCTACTCATCATTTTTATCTACGGTATCGCATCAGACTATCGGCACACATCACCTAATAAAAGAGTGCTAAGCGAGTATGCCCAGAGGAATTTAATCCAGCCAGTCAGCGAGGATCTGCTGCGTCGTTTTTACTGTGATACGGTTCCCCGGAATGGACAGCTCAGACCAAACCTCATTATGTTGCGCGATAAGCTGCTGAGCCGTGACATATTTGCGGTCCGCAGTGGTATGGGCATCAGAAGCGATGGTCAGAGCATACCCTTTACTGGCGGCAATTTTGATGGTGGTATCAACACAGTAATCCGTGGCACAACCACAAATAGTCAGATGAGTAGCCCCTAGCTGGGAAATAATAGTGTCGAGCGAGGTAAGATAAAACGAATCACACGCTGTTTTGGTAACAGAAATAGCATTCTGCGGGTAATGTAATTCCGGTAGCAGTTGCCACAATTCACTCCCTTGTGTCATTTCATCTTCTGCATGCTGTATGAAAATGACTTGGTCAGCATGGTCGATCAACTGATTAATACGAACGACGCGACCTTCACGATCAAAACGTGGATTAGCAAAAACCCCATTTTGCATATCAATGACAATAACAACATGTTCTCTGGTCACCGCCAACCTCTACAATGTATGTGGACCCGCTGTTAAGCTACAAAGGCCTTAGGGGAAAAGCCTATGCTAAGTTAAAGATCCTGACTTACACAATGGCCTAATCATACAAAACCTAATGAAAAACAACTTGATCTCGACCACCATTCTTCGCTCGGTAGAGCGCTTTGTCGGCTGACTTAATCGCATCATCAAATGAGGTGTCTTTAACATATAAAGCGGCACCGATAGATATCGTAATGTTGAGAGAGTGGTTGTCCGGTGTAATAAACAGCGTATCGCGGATATGTGTAGTTATCCGCACCAAGATCTCACTGGCAATTCTGTTATCTGCGGTATGTATTAACAGCAAAAATTCTTCACCGCCATACCGCGCCAGAAAATCATTTCCTCTAATCACTGACGTTAGTTCCTGGGCGATATCATATAAAATTTTATCACCGGCAGAATGTCCATGATTATCATTAACCCTTTTAAAAAAATCTATATCAATCAAAGCAATAAAGCAGTCCTTATGCGTTTCTCTAAAATTATCCAAATGGTGATTAATACTGAATCTATTAGGTAATTTAGTCAGTTGATCCGTCGAGGATTGGAATTGCAAAATAGAGAATTTACTAAACGTTTTTTGAAAGCGGCTAAAAATAAAATAGAGTATCGAGAGTAAAATAATGCTCATCGCGGATTTAAATATTGAACGGGGAAGGTATCCTAAAGAGATTAGTCGTTCAAAATTCAAAGCAATATTTATACATTGCGGAATGAAAACCGAAAGGAAAAAAGTAGAATATCTTTTATTATCCCAAATTTTTAGCGCTATAGATAAAAACATGAAAGACATAATGAAAATATCATAAAATGGCGACAATCCAAATACAAATACTGTATGGATAGCATAGCTTATCAATAAGGGGATTGGGCCAAAAATTAATGCTGTCAGAACAATAGGGCTAATAATTAACCCATAAAGTGTCGTACTGGTTTGGTTATGAAAATCAGCAAGATAGGTTGCAGTAAAACCGGCAATCACGCCCATTAGAATTTTATAATGTAACTGATTAGGTTTTTTTCTGGTAATAATATAAAGATAAGGTAATGATATGCAAAGATAGATAATACAGACCGCATTAAAGGAACTTGTCAAAACACTCTGCATCAATTGGAACATAATATAATCTTCTACACTTAATGAACTCGGCTATAGAAGGCAGGTAGCCAAGTAAACAGAAAAAGGAAAGTTATAACGCGTGCGGATAGGTTTCCTTTAATTTTACGTATTTTCAC
>NZ_JAZGQE010000333.1:0-1974 GCF_048593885.1 Yersinia sp. 1252 StPb PI
ATAGTTATGCTAATTTAGGTGACGATGGCTTCCCTTGGTTTACAATGCCAGAAGCTATTCCTCTGGATAAATATATAACGGACAAGCAACCTACTCCACTAAAGATTCTCAAAGGCATGTTGGAAGTATGCATAACTTTAGAAATACTTCACAAGGAAAATATATTCCATAGAGACATTAAACCCGACAACATATTAATATATAAAGGAAAATGGTATTTAGGTGATTTTGGAATTGCAACATTCCCGAACAAACAAGAAATAACAAGAGAAGGGTGTAAACTCGGCTCATTACATTTTTATGCCCCAGAGATGCTTTCTACAGAGCCTGCAACATCTGGAGAGCATGCGGATATATTTAGTTTCGCTAAGACTCTATGGGTGTTACTGAGTGGACAGAAATACCCATTAGCCGGTGAGATGAGGCTGGACAGAGCTGAAGCATTAGTATCAACATATTGCCAAATGAATAAAATAGAATTTATCGACGAGGTAATTTCGCATTGTACCAGCTTTACTCCCAGCCAACGTCCCAATATAAGTTCAGTGAAGCAGTGCATTGAAAAAGTATTGACTGACTAGGTAGTTCACCCGCGCGCGCAATGGTCCCCCGCCTACGCGCTCTGACTTTATCATGCACTTTTCATGCATGACATAGAGAGCCTACAAGCCCTTGTGGCGCGGTGTTTCAGATGTTTTGATGCTGAGGCGTTGCATGCAAATTCATGCACTATATGCATGCAGTGCTCTTTTTGGCAGGCTAGCCAGAGAAAAAGCCCTTAAACGGCAAGGGCAAAGTGGTGAGAGTGGGGGAAAAGTCCCTGCCTTGAGAGGTTACAGGCAGGGTGGGATTATTAATGAATTCGTGCGTTAGAACCGTAGCGATTTAATACTTTCCGCTCTGGGAGAATGACAGCGGATATTATTTCAGGTTCTTTAACTGGAGGGCGAGTAATTATTTTATCCACACTCTCAATCGATTTAAAGGTACAAGAACATTCTATATTCTGACACNGATAATATGCCTCTTTGGTCTGCTCTGATAAATAGCGACTGGCACGCGTATGAGACGCATGTTTACACACTGGGCAACGCATCATATTAGCTTTCCTCTTCTTGCTGTAATTTCTTTCTTTTTATAATTATCTCTTTGGCTAATTTAGAGCAAGAAGCCGGGCTATTGTATAACTTCCAGTCCACTCCATCTAAATTAGGTCTATTCCAGCCGATTTTATCTAAAGTTGAGTCTGGGTATATTGAGATCTTATGACGCTCCGCAACATCTACTAATATCCGCCCTACTTGTCGTTCCATTATCTTATCCGGGGTTTCATAACCAAGCTGATTTTCGTTGCCCTCATCAGCTAGTGCTAGAGCACGTAATTTCAACTTAATAACCCTTATCAGAGAGGAGGGAAGTTCCAGTAAAGCCTGTCGCCATTCTTGTTCAGCATAAATTTTAAAGTTATTTTTATAGGTATTTTCAAGTTTTTTTGCTGAATAACAACATGCCAGCATCGCTGAATCTTTATCAAGCTCCAGCTCTTTGATTAGTGTTGAGAACTCCTTAGCTAATTCTTTTTGTGAGATTCGTTGACCATGCTGTTCTTTCAGCTCATCGGTCATTTCACCGCGCATATTACGAAACAAGCTCCGCCAGCTACTTTCCGCCTGCTTACCTTTTATTTCTGCTTCTTGTTGTTGTTCATGGCAACGAGTAATTGCAGAGGTAACTTCATTCAGTATTAGCATGTTTTTCTGATGTGCTGCTTTCGCCACTTCAAAATGTTCCAAAGGGGTCATGTCAGGGATCGTGCTCATTGGTATAACTCCGTTTCAGTCAAGGTGGAGTCATTTTGCAAGCTCTCACACAACGCCTCAATCAATGCCCGTTGTGCCATTTCCCATACAACACACTCTCAAATCAAACTAAAAGGGCTATAAAAATAATAGTTTTATAAAAACTGTTCACTAC
>NZ_JAZGQE010000334.1:0-1953 GCF_048593885.1 Yersinia sp. 1252 StPb PI
GTTGTTGGGTAGGGGAGCGTTCTGTAAGCCGTTGAAGGTGACCTGTGAGGGTTGCTGGAGGTATCAGAAGTGCGAATGCTGACATAAGTAACGATAATGCGGGTGAAAAACCCGCACGCCGGAAGACCAAGGGTTCCTGTCCAACGTTAATCGGGGCAGGGTGAGTCGACCCCTAAGGCGAGGCTGAAAAGCGTAGTCGATGGGAAACAGGTTAATATTCCTGTACTTGGTGTTACTGCGAAGGGGGGACGGAGAAGGCTAGGCTAGCCGGGCGACGGTTGTCCCGGTTTAAGCATGTAGGCGGAGTGACTTGGTAAATCCGGTTGCTTATCAACGCTGAGGTGTGATGACGAGCCACTACGGTGGTGAAGTAGTTGATGCCAAGCTTCCAGGAAAAGCCTCTAAGCATCAGGTAACATTAAATCGTACCCCAAACCGACACAGGTGGTCAGGTAGAGAATACTCAGGCGCTTGAGAGAACTCGGGTGAAGGAACTAGGCAAAATGGTGCCGTAACTTCGGGAGAAGGCACGCTGGCATTAGGTAATGGGACTTGCTCCCGGCGCCGAAGCCAGTCGCAGATACCAGCTGGCTGCAACTGTTTAATAAAAACACAGCACTGTGCAAACACGAAAGTGGACGTATACGGTGTGACGCCTGCCCGGTGCTGGAAGGTTAATTGATGGGGTCAGCCGCAAGGCGAAGCTCTTGATCGAAGCCCCAGTAAACGGCGGCCGTAACTATAACGGTCCTAAGGTAGCGAAATTCCTTGTCGGGTAAGTTCCGACCTGCACGAATGGCGTAATGATGGCCAGGCTGTCTCCACCCGAGACTCAGTGAAATTGAACTCGCTGTGAAGATGCAGTGTACCCGCGGCAAGACGGAAAGACCCCGTGAACCTTTACTATAGCTTGACACTGAACATTGAGCCTTGATGTGTAGGATAGGTGGGAGGCATCGAAGTGTGGACGCCAGTCTGCATGGAGCCAACCTTGAAATACCACCCTTTAATGTTTGATGTTCTAACTCGGCCCCATAATCTGGGGTGAGGACAGTGTCTGGTGGGTAGTTTGACTGGGGCGGTCTCCTCCCAAAGAGTAACGGAGGAGCACGAAGGTTAGCTAATCACGGTCGGACATCGTGAGGTTAGTGCAAAGGCATAAGCTAGCTTGACTGCGAGAGTGACGGCTCGAGCAGGTACGAAAGTAGGTCTTAGTGATCCGGTGGTTCTGAATGGAAGGGCCATCGCTCAACGGATAAAAGGTACTCCGGGGATAACAGGCTGATACCGCCCAAGAGTTCATATCGACGGCGGTGTTTGGCACCTCGATGTCGGCTCATCACATCCTGGGGCTGAAGTAGGTCCCAAGGGTATGGCTGTTCGCCATTTAAAGTGGTACGCGAGCTGGGTTTAGAACGTCGTGAGACAGTTCGGTCCCTATCTGCCGTGGGCGTTGGAAGATTGAGAGGGGCTGCTCCTAGTACGAGAGGACCGGAGTGGACGAATCACTGGTGTTCGGGTTGTCATGCCAATGGCATTGCCCGGTAGCTAAATTCGGAAGAGATAACCGCTGAAAGCATCTAAGCGGGAAACTTGCCTCGAGATGAGTCTTCCCTGGGGCTTTAAGCCCCCTGAAGGAACGTTAAAGACTATGACGTTGATAGGCTGGGTGTGTAAGTGCAGCGATGCATTGAGCTAACCAGTACTAATGATCCGTGAGGCTTAACCTTACAACACCAAAGGTGTTTTAGATTTGAAAGATTGATATTTTCAGCGAAGTTCCGAGATTGGGCTGGCTGGCTGTGTGTGGTATTGCATAGCGGGTTAGTTTAGACAGAATTTGCCTGGCGGCCTTAGCGCGGTGGTCCCACCTGATCCCATGCCGAACTCAGAAGTGAAACGCCGTAGCGCCGATGGTAGTGTGGGGTCTCCCCATGCGAGAGTAGGACACTG
>NZ_JAZGQE010000335.1:0-1921 GCF_048593885.1 Yersinia sp. 1252 StPb PI
AAAGATAATCAATCTATATATATATATGGAAATCCGCGATTACATAAATTGTTAGCCTTACCCGCTAATTTTAGTATGGATGGAAGATTAGATGGTGAGCTTCCGTCACCAATATCAGATTTTCAGGCTGAATTTCAGCAGCATGATCGAAAGGTTGAATTATTGCAGGATCGTATAACTGCGGTTGAAATTCATGAGTGGGATGGACATTCATATTTCCAACCTTATTTCGTTGATAAATACCCATTAATAGATGAAAACGGTGTATCCAGGGGGGTTATTTGTCATGGGCGGCCAGTACAAGATATAATGTTAACTCGGCTAAATAAAATAAAAGTCCCCACCTCACTTATCTTTACCCCACCATCAGATCTTTTTACTAAAAGGGAGTGGGAGGTATTGTTTTATATTTTACATGACTTCTCAAGTAAAGAAATTGCTAAAAAAATCTATTTATCAACCCGGTCAGTGTGCAATATAATCCAAAGCATCTATCGGAAAACCGGTGTAGCCAATAAACGGCAGGTTATAGAGTATTGTTATGAGCAGAAGATAAATAATTATGTGCCGCAGAGTTTCTTTGAATACTCGGGTTCTTTTCCACTCGCAGGGTAAGGACAAACTAAATATAATAGGGAGGTTGAGATGGAAGAAAATCTGAAGAAATCACTCGAGGTATTAATACGGTTTTGGGAGCATAGTTCAGAACCTTGGGCGGTAAAAGATGATCAATCAAGATTTATTTATGCAAATAGGAGAGTTTATAAATTATTTAATTTACCTGAAAAATACAGCCTTGAAGGTCGGTTAGATGGTGAGATTCCTACACCATCAGCAGATTTTCAGGTTGAATTTCAACAGCAGGATCGTCAGGTGGAATTATCACAGGACCGTGTAGCATCAGTCGATATTCAGCTATATGATGGGTGCTCATATTTCACACCTTATTTTAGTGACAAATATCCATTAATAGATGAAAACGGTGTATCCAGGGGGGTTATTTGTCATGCCAGACCAGTACAAGACATCATTTTAACTCGTTTAAATAAGATAAAAGTTCCTACATCACTTATCTTTACACCTCCATCTGCATTATTCACCAAAAGAGAATGGGAGGTATTGTTTTATATTTTACATGCTTTCTCAAGTAAAGAGATTGCTAAAAAAATCCATTTATCAACCCGGTCAGTGTGCAATATAACCCAAAATATCTATCGGAAAACCGGTGTAACCAGTAAACGGCAGGTTATAGAGTATTGTTATGAAAATAAGATTAATAATTATGTGCCGCAGAGTTTCTTTGAATACTCGGGTTCTTTTCCACTTATGTAGAGTGAGAAGGAGTTAAACTTAAGGAGAATATGGTAATGGATAAAAAACTACTAAACTCGCTTGAGGTATTAATACGATTTTGGGAACACAGTTCAGAGCCTTGGGGAGTTAAAGATAATCAATCGAAATTTATTTATGCCAATATGAGATATCATAAATTATTAGCCTTACCTAATAAATATAGTATGGAGGGGCGGCTAGATGGTGAGATTCCTTCGCCAACAGCAGAGTTTCAGGATGATTTTCAGAGGCAAGATCGTAGGGTTGAATTATTGCAAGATCGTGCAACATCGGTTGAAATACATTTGCTTGATGGGCTTTCTTATTTTACACCTTATTTCTTTGATAAATTTCCATTAATAGATGAAGTTGGAGTGTCACGGGGGGTTATCTTACATGCCAGGCCTGTAACTGATATAATGTTAACTCGCCTAAATAAAATAAAAGTCCCCACCTCACTTGTATTCACCCCGCCATCAGATCTTTTTACTAAAAGAGAATGGGAGGTATTATTTTATATTTTACATGCTTTCTCAAGTAAAGAGATTGCTAAAAAAATCCATTTATCAACCCGGTCAGTGTGCAATAT
>NZ_JAZGQE010000336.1:0-1919 GCF_048593885.1 Yersinia sp. 1252 StPb PI
GTGATTAATTTTTAATAAAATTATAAATCTTATCGGCCATAAAGGTTGCTCGAATGAGTAAAGGAAAAGTATTGTTAGTTGGGGCGGGACCGGGGGATGCATCTCTAATCACTGTAAAAGGATTGCTAGCCATTCGTGAAGCTCAAGTTATTGTGCATGACCGTCTGGTTAATCTTGAGTTAATTTCTCAAGCACCACCCCATTGCCAGATTATTAATGTGGGGAAAACCTCAAATCATCATCCAGTCCCACAAGAACAGATCAATCAAATCTTGGTCGAGCATGCCCTGGCGGGTAAAAATGTTGTTCGTCTTAAAGGAGGCGACCCTTATGTATTTGGCCGAGGTGGAGAAGAAGCCGAGGCACTTGCCCATGAAGAGATCCCTTTTGAGATAATTCCAGGTATCAGCTCAGCTATTGGCGGTTTAGCCTATGCCGGTATCCCCGTGACCCATCGGCACTACGCTTCCAGCTTTCATGTGGTCACCGGGCATATGTGTCAGGGAAATGAACCACAAAACTGGGATATTTTGGCCCAACTGGATGGGACGTTAATCGTATTAATGGGAATGACGCGACAAGAGGAGATCTGCCAACGCCTAATCGACGGAGGTAAATCACCCGACACCCCCGCCGCCGCCGTGATGTATGCCAGTCAGCAACGGCAAGAGATAGCAAAAGGGACACTGACCACGCTAAAAGATGAAATTGTACGTAAAAAATTACATGCCCCCGCACTGTTAGTGATTGGTCATGTCGTCAATCTTAGTGATGTTCTGGCTTTTACTGCCCACCAAATTGATATCAGTCATGAACCACTATTGCAGGCAATCTGAGTATGTTGTCAGCAATAGTTATTTGTTCCAGGGGGTCAGTCGTGCATAAGAGCGGCATTCAACCCGTCAGTTATATCAGGCATCCAGACCACATCTGGCCACAGGCTGTTTCTCATGGCTGAGGCCCGTTGCCCTGCCTCTTGTGGTGAACTGATCCAAGGGTGGATTTTGGGCGGAGAAAAACTTATCTCTTGCCCAATTAACTGGTTTAGCACCGTTTCAGTTACCGAAGGGGAACCGGGCTGGCGTGAACGACCACGTATGCGTCACATGGTCAGGCAAGTGTTGGCGCATTTTGGCGAGCCTGCCCAATATAGCGAGAATATATGCATTGCGTTTGAATCCACTATTCCCGTGGCTAAAGGATTAGCCAGTAGCACTGCCGATATTGCCGCAACAGCTATCGCGACCAGCCGCTTACTGGGCAAATCACTGAGTGACGAGTCACTGGCCAAACTCTGCGTAGCAGTTGAACCCACCGACAGCACGATATTTAAAGATCTCACCCTTTTTGATCACCAGAGCGCGCAAAGTCATCATCCCTTTACCTGGCGACCCGACATCGACATTCTGCTACTTGAAAGTACACAAACGCTGTTAACCGAAGAGTTCCATAAACGAAATCGCCAACCCTTGTTACTTAAACAGGCAGCCAACTTAGCCAATGCTATGCAACTGTTTCAACAGGCTAACGATACCCAGTGCCACTATCGTTTGGGCGAAGCCGCCACGCTAAGTGCCATCGCCAGTCAGCCAATGCTGCCTAAGCCTGAATTTCATCAGTTACTGGATATCGTTGAGCGCAGCGGAATTTATGGTTTGAACGTCGCCCACAGTGGCAGCGTTATTGGTTTGCTGTTCAATCATCAACGACACGATCTAGACCGACTTATCAGCACACTGCATCAACCACAGATAATTAAGCACTATCCGCATATTCATATCGTCAAAATGGTGGCGGGTGGCGTGCGTTGATGAACATATTATTTTCGCAAACATCATTTGTTTTTAATATTCAGCTAATGTGATAATAACTCACCATTATTTTTAACATTATAACTCTCACATCTATAAAATATCTCA
>NZ_JAZGQE010000337.1:0-1918 GCF_048593885.1 Yersinia sp. 1252 StPb PI
ACAAAAATATATTGGCGGGAAAGATTCCCGCCAATTAATTAATTCTCTCTATTATTGCGGCTCTCGCCACTCTATTTGTAAGCTATTTTAGAATATTAACAATCTTCTCTCACCAAAGCAGCTAATGTCTGTAAACCAATATCAGCTTGTTCTTCTGTTGCATGACTGAAGTTAAGTCGTAACTGGCCACAGCCCTCTGACGGATATGGCAGGAACGATTCGCCCGGCATAAATGCAATATTTTTTTCGAGTGCTTTAGGCAATAGTTTACGAGTATCAATACAATGATTAAGTGTGAGCCAGAAGAATAACCCACCGGCAGGTTTCTCCCAAGTGGCAAGAGAACCAAAATGGCGTTGTAAAGAGATCTCAAATGCATCACGACGACTCTTATAATATGTGGCCAGTTGGTCCATATGTTCAGCATGATTGGCGGCACGTAGCTGTTGCAATACCAGCCATTGGCTGATTCGGCTACTGTGTAGATCAGCCGCCTGCTTTAGCCGTGTCAGATAAGGAATTAACTCTGACGAAGCAACCAGATAGCCTAACCGCAATGCCGGGGATAAACTTTTAGAAAAGGACCCCTGATAAATCCACGGTGCGTGCTGTAATAAGGCACATACCGGCTTTCGCTCACACGGATCATAGACCAGGTCATGATAGGGATCATCTTCAAACAGCGGCAACATAAGGTCATCACACGCCTTTGCTAATGTGGCCCGCTGTTTACTATCAAGACAGTGACCACTTGGATTCTGAAAAGTTGGGATGCTGTAAGCAAAAGCGGGCTTTTCTGTTTTGAGTTTATCAATATCAGGTTGTGCCGAATCATAAGCCACAAACTGTGCCCCGAAGAACCGAAATACCTGCAATGCTGCCAAATAAGTGGGCGACTCAACAGCGACAGGTGTTCCTGCATCAATAAATAATTTAGCGACCAGATCAATTCCTTGTTGCGAGCCTGAAATAATCAGGACCTGCTCCTCAGTGCAAGATAAACCGCGCCTACATAAATTCTGCGCAATATGCCTGCGCAATTCCGTTTCCCCTTCACTGGCCCCGTATTGCAACATCGATTGCGGCATTCCTTCCAGGTGCAAGTGCGGGAAACTTTCAACCGCAGGCAACCCGCCAGCAAATGAGATCNNCCCAGGCCGTTCAATAACAGAGAGTATTTCCCGTATAGGCGAGGGGTGAAGATCGTGCAGCCGTGAGGAGAATCGATTATTCTGATCCACTACAGTCTTATTCATGGCAGTCCTTCCATAAAGGTCAACATATTTGACCTTTATGGACAGTAAAATGGACGGCTGATTACGTCAATAGTATTGACCTAATTATTTTTTAATTTGTGATAAAAATCCGATGGCAACCTCCAAAAACGTCCCGCAACAGGAAGACCAACGACTGCATCAAGCCATCGAACAGTTCTATTTTGGTTATCGGACATTTACTGAACTACCGGATAAATTACTGGCTCAGCGAGGATTAGGTCGGGTTCACCACCGCATCCTGTACTTTGTCGGACACAATCCTGATATCGCCATCAATGCCTTGTTGGGAATTCTGAAAATCAGCAAACAAGCGCTTAATGCACCATTAAAACAATTAGTTAAAATGGAGCTAATCACGGTTACCACCGCCGAATATGATCAAAGAGTGCGGCAGTTATCTCTCTCCCCCGCCGGTAAAAAGCTTGAATCTCAATTAACAGAGACACAAATGCAACTGTTACGACAGGTATTCCAACAACTGGGAAAAGAAACAGAAACAGCGTGGCTGCAAGTTATGCAATGTCTTAATAAGGATTGAGATTAGCATCAAATTATAAGATGTTCTGTGTGAGTTATACTCGAATGAGATTAATGGCTGGCATTTAATAGAAGGGATAAAGAGTGATAGACCATACGGGGAT